>JAPSKG010000178.1 GCA_031177795.1 Domibacillus sp. | reverse complement strand
CCGGGAGTGAAGTAAAGCTTACTCGAGATGTTGGCATAACAGAAGGCTATTCGTTTAAAAAAGAATTAATAGAAAGAAAAAAAGCGTCTGAACAAGGCATTATTGTAAAAAACGTGAAAAAAGACGAAGAAAAAGTATCGCTTCTTCTAGATCATTCTGTCGGTAATCCGCTTGTTAAATCGCCAAATATTGTTTACAAAGTTTATATGACGTTTTATAAAAACGGGGTTTTTGATTTAAGCGGCGAGCACGACGAATCTCCACATCATGAAGTGTATTTAAAACAAGGAGAAATAGAGTGGAAGCCACTGCATCGCTCCAAAAACCGGGGGCTTGACCGATTGGCCCCGCAAGCTGCCAACCGGTTCTGGCGATATTCAAATATAAAATAGTAAACGAAAAAAAGCAGTGCTTTCAGCGGAAACACTGCTTTTTTCATTGTTGGAGAAAGCAGCAAATACATAAAGTTCATAGAAAAAAGCTTTTTATTTCATTCTTCCTTCACAACTTACTGGCATAATTCAACTTAATATCGGCTGAAAAAAACCGTTTTTAAAAAAGAATAAAGGAGACAGTAAGATGACTGAAAAAAGCAGCTATCAGTTTGTGTGGCGCTGGCATTTTTATGCAGGAATTTTCTTTGCGCCGTTTTTACTTGTACTGGCCGTAACCGGCTCGCTTTATTTGTTTAAAGCGGAATTTGAACAAGCTGTATACAAAGATTTATATGAAGTGGTACCGCAATCAAGCCCAATGCCGGCAAGTCACTTAGTTTCTGCTGTAAAAGCCCAGTATCCGCAAGCAGCAGTGGCAAGAATCCGCCCCGGTGAAACACCGGAACGTTCAACAGAAATAGGAATTATGGACGGAAGCAAATCGCTGACAGTGTTTGTGAACCCGTATACTATGAAAGTGATGGGTTCTTTAAATGATGAGGACAGGCTTATGAACAAACTGGAAAAAATTCATGGCGAGCTAATGGCAGGCACTATTGGCGACAGGCTAGTAGAACTTGCTGCCTGTTGGGCTGTTATCTTGCTGGTCACTGGCATTTATTTATGGAAGCCGCGCACAAAAAAAAGAGTGTGGGGCGTATTGCTTCCACGTTTTTCACAAGGAAAAAAAGTCTTTTACCGTGATTTGCATGCTGTTCCGGCTTTTTGGCTTTCCTCGGGAATGTTTTTCTTGATTATAACAGGCCTCCCTTGGTCCGGATTTTGGGGAACGCAGGTTCAGCATTTAGCTACAAATGCAGGAATCGGCTATCCGCCGTCTATTTGGGTCGGAGATGCACCGGTTTCAACTGTAAAAACAAAAGAAATAGCAAATGTTGGCTGGGCGGCTGAAAACCTGCCTGTACCGGCTTCGGTTTCGTCAGAATACATCCAGCTTTCCATTGATGATGCTTTAATGATTGCTAAAAAGCGTGGCATCGCGCCTGGTTATGACTTGTATGTCCCGCAAACTAAAACAGGCGTTTTTACTGTTTCGTCGTTTCCTTCTAAAGCTGAAAACGAAGTGACAATGCATATTGACCAATATACAGGGGCTGTTTTAGCTGATTACCGTTTTAAAGACTATCAGCCCGCTGGAAAAGCGATCGCACTGGGCATTACCCTTCATAAAGGCTCGCAGTTCGGACTGGCAAATAAGCTGATTGGACTAGCAGTTTGTATGGGCATAATCCTTGTTATTATTAGCGGCCTGATTTTATGGAAAAAGCGAAAACATGGCCCGGTTCGACCAAACGGGCGCGCTGCTAAAAAAATCATTGTTCTTTTTGTTGTTCTTGGCTTGCTGTTTCCTCTTGCAGGTGCTTCTATGCTCGTTGCGCTGGCAGTTGATCAGCTGGTAAAAGCGCGAAAAGGAGTGAAAGAGGAATGAAACGGATATGGTTTGCTTTAATCTGCTTGCTTTTAACCGGCTGTTCACTTGATCCAAATGCGGCTGAACAATATCGAACAGAAGAAAAGTTGGATGCCTCGATTACTATGGACAACAGCCAGATTCAAATAAAAACAGCTTCAAATGCGCATGTGTCAATTTTATTTTGGGAAAAAGGAGGGGAGAAAAAACCACTTACAGTAAGAAAAACAGAAAAAGATATTTTTGTAGCTGAAAAAAAGATTGAAAAAAATGGCGTATATTTTATTAAAGCAGACATAAAAACAGATCGGCAGCATATTATGCCGACAAAAAAAATTGTAGTTGGCGGGCAGGAGGAGCTAAAACAGGATAACCCTGAAAGAGAAACGCATTCCCACCATTAATTGCCTGTAAATCGTGAAATTAGTATAATAGCATAAAAGATACAAAGGGAGCTAGTTTAAGATGGAAGGGCAAACAAAAAGTAGGAAACGCAAGAAAAAGCGATTAAAACGTTGGGTAAGGGTTACACTGATCGGGTTAATGATGCTTACTCTCGCTGCGCTTGTAGTAAGTGCCATATCTCCTGCCGGCCCAGCGGAAAAACAGGAAAAACAAGAAGAACAAGAAAAACAAGCCATAGAAAGCCCGCCGGCAGAGCCGGAAAAATCAGAAATAACCATTAGCGCAGCAGGCGATTTTACTCTTGGAACAGACGAATCATTTACTTATGCAGGTTCATTTCCAGACGAAGCAGAGAAAAAAGGGCTGGCCCACTTCACGGGCGGGCTTGACAATATTTTTAAAGAAGACGATCTATCAACCGTAAATTTAGAAACGACACTGACGGAAGCTACGGAAAAAGCAGTGAAAAAGTTTCGCTTTAAAGGAGATCCAGCGTACACACAGATTTTAACAAATGCTGGAATTGAAGCTGTCAATCTAGCAAACAATCATACATTAGATTATTTAGATCAAGGTTATAAAGACACAAAAAGCAATCTGGAAAAAGCCAATATTGGTTATTTCGGGTATGAAGAATCGTTAGTGAAAGAAGTGAACGGAATAAAAGTAGGAGCACTCGGCTATGAAGGGTGGGAAGACACTGAAGAAATCCGGGCACAGATAAAAGAAGGGATTGAAAAACTTCGTGCAAAAGGCGTGGCAGTGATTATCGTTCATTTCCATTGGGGGATAGAGCGCACGTACGTACCGGAACAGTCACAGCAAACGCTGGCGCGGTTTACTGTTGATGCAGGAGCAGATCTTGTGCTTGGGCATCATCCGCATGTGCTTCAGGGCATTGAAGAATACAATGGCAAGTTTATCGTATACAGCCTGGGCAACTTTATGTTTGGCGGCAATCGAAACCCTGCTGATAAAGATACATTTGTTTTCCAGCAGACGTTCCATTTAGAAGATGGTCAGTTAACAAACAAAAAAGATATTCAAGTGGTTCCATTTTCTATCTCATCGCTTACGGAACGAAACGATTATCGACCAACCCGTCTTGATGGAAAAGAAAAAGCAAGGGTTATGCAAAAAATCATTGATGGTTCAAATCAAATTAAAGGATCTGATTGGATTCAATACATGAAAGAAAAGCCGTCTCCGTAAAGAGCGGTTTTTTTACGTGAAAAAAGCAAATAAAGACTTTATTCTTTACCCTCTTTTTAAAAATTAGAAACATTTTTTTCAAAAATATGTTTAAAGCATTAGAAAAAAGGTAATGTTTTAAATTAATAAAAGGAGGTTTATCATGAGAGACTACAGCGATGAATTTATTTTAAATACGTATGAAAAAGCAGTAGAATTACATTTGGATCCCGAGTTTCTCGCGCTTCTTGAACAAGAAATGGAACGGAGAAACCTGAAAATAGCTGAATACCGTTTAACTTAAAAAGCTGAAGCATCCATAAGAATGCTTCTTTTTTATACAGCTTTTTTGATGCCGCCTGCCTTTTATTCCCAAGCTTTTTTTATTGTGTCGCGAAACATTTGGTCCAACTCCGGGGTAATATTTGTTCGATCCGGGTTTTTGTTTTGAACGCTGTTTATAAGCCTGTTAATTTCCTCGTGGAAAAAATTTTGTAAAAGCGGGGTATCGAGCTGGCCAAGAAAAATTCGGCCAGTTATTTTCCACTCTACAAGGCGGCTGATTTCCGCTTGAAGCTCTTTTTCTTTGATCAGCTTTTTAACAAGTGTGTGAAACAAAAGCGGCGGAAATTCACGTTGCTCTTCAATCCATTTGGCGGCAAGCAAAGGCCGCAAAACTGAAAAACATAGCTTTACTTTAACCGGCTCACTTTTTTGTAAAGACAGGTAATTTGTACGGGCCATGTTTACATAATGATGCAGACAGGAAGCAAGAGAAAGGTCTGTTTGGCTAAAAGACTTTAGTTTTTGGGCGATAGAAAACGCCTCATAATAAACAATGGGAGAATGAAGCCATTCCAAAAGAGGCGGATTGGCTTTGCGGAATAACCGTAATGCTTTAGCCAGTTCCCAGCCGTTAATATCAAGCAAGCTGTTAACAGGCAGTTCAATTACATCACGTTTTTTTCCAACGCCTATAGGGTCAATGCTCAAGTAATCTTCCTTGCGATGCACGTAAAGAAAGCGGACATCATAATCACTTTTTTCAGAAGGGAACCCCCATACCCGGCTGCCTGACTCACATGCGTATAAAATTTTCACCTGGTGCTGCTGTTCAATTTTTTGCAGGGAGCGCAGAATAGTTGTGTGCATGCTGAAAACCTCCATTTGCGGTATTGTACTCGGTTAAGATATATTTTGTCCATTCAAGCATTGCTGCAAAATAACGCCCTGACAGTGAAAGCAGTTTTTTCATGTAAAACTGGCGCAATTACCGTTTCGTTTAGCGCAGTTTAGCTGAAAAGTTCCAAAATAGCGCCAGCAGGAAGTGTAATTGCGCTTATATTTACATAAAAATGCGCCAAGAAAGGAAAAGTATGCAGCCAGTTTTAAAAACCTTGTCATATATCCTGACAAGAAGATAGAATTATCTGAACTTATCGACTAATATGTTAAATAAGATAACACAATAAAGCAAAGAAGGAGTGGTTCAACATG
>JAPSKG010000004.1 GCA_031177795.1 Domibacillus sp. | reverse complement strand
ATCCGTTTAATATCGGCTCCAAGCTCTTCCGCTTTTTCTTTTATTTCACGAGCAATCGCCTGTACCTGTTTATCTGAGTTTCCATGACAAATAACGAAATAATCTGCAACCGGGGATATGCCTTCCATATCAAGTGCCGTAATATTTTCAGCCCGTTTATCGTCCGCTGCTTTCGTTACTGCATGTAAAATCTGTTGTTGTTCTGTCAATTAAACATCGTCTCCATTCTGAATAAGATCATTATACGTTTCCAGCGTCACCGGAAAAACCGGCTGCTTTTTACTCATTAAAAATGAGATTGAATTTTTTACTGCGGCAAGCACTGCAACGTTTAAATTTTGTTCTGCAAGCTTGCGAACATCGTCAACACCTGGAAAGCTTCGCCCTGGTTCAATGTAATCTGCCAGATAAATAATTTTTTCAAGAAGTGTCATTTTAGGGCGTCCTGTTGTATGCCAGCGGATAGCTGAAAGCACTTCTTTATCCGTGATTCCTGCTTCCGCGCGAACAAGAATGGCCCCGGCTGGCGCATGCCATAGTTCATGATGAAATTGCAAGAGCCTTCCATCTTCTTGTTCATCCATCAATATTTGTTTCATTTCTTCTTTTGGACGAAACTTTGCGTAATCATGAAAAATGGCTGCTAGTTCAGCTTTTTTCACATCCGCGCCAAATGCTTTCGCAAGGTTAACTGCTGTTTCTGTTACACCTAGCGTATGCACGTATCGCTTCTCTGTTAATTGTTCTTTAACAAGTTCGAGCGCTTTACTTCGCTCCATATAAACCCTTCTCCTTTATATACTGAATAACGCTGTCCGGAAGCAAATATTGAAGTGTTTCACCTAAAGACGCTTTTTTTCGAAGAACGGTTGATGACAATTGGATTTCCGGTGTTTCAATTAACGTTATCGGATACGGTGTAGAGGTTAAATAGCCAGGCCTTTTCACCCCAACAAATGTAATCAGCCTGCTTAATTCATCGACTTCTCGCCAGTTTGGCAAATACTCAATCATATCGGCTCCGATAATAAAATAAAAAGAAGTATCTGGCTCTTGTTTTAGCAATTCCCGCATCGTATCAATCGTATACGAAACACCTGAACGGTTAATTTCTATTGTTTCTAAAGAAAATGAATGATGATCCTTTATAGCAAGTTCAGTCATTCGGAGGCGGTCTTCATTCGTTGCAAACCCTTCAAGTTTTTTATGCGGTGGTATAGCATTCGGCATAAATCGAATTTCATCAAGTTGAAGCGCATGCAGAACCTCATTTGCTACAATTAAATGGCCGATGTGTGGCGGATTAAAAGTACCGCCAAGAACTCCTACTTTTCTCATTAAGGCAGGTTAATTTTTTTATTTTCTTTTGATTCTTTATATAAAACAACTGTATGGCCAATCAACTGAACAAGCTCTGCTTTTGCTCCTTTTGCAAGTGCTTCTGCCACTTCATGTTTATCATCTTCATTGTTTTGTAAAATACTGATTTTAATTAGTTCTCGAACTTCAAGCGCTTCTGCAATTTGTTTAGTCATGTTTTCATTAACGCCGCCTTTTCCCACTTGAAAAATAGGTGTTAAATGATGTGCTTCTGCACGTAAAAACCGTTTTTGTTTTCCTGTTAGCATGTTTTCCCTCCAAGTTTTTCTATTACAATTTTCTCCATACGTTCTGTATCCGGCAATGTGCCTGTCCATTTTTCAAAAGCCAGGGCTCCTTGATAAACAAACATCTTTAATCCGTTTTGAACACGCGCACCGTGTGATTCCGCTTCTTTCATCAAAGCGGTTTTTGCTGGATTATAAATTATATCTGAGACAAATGCATCCGGCCGTAAACGTTGAAGGCTAAGTGGCTTCTCATCTACTTTGGGCGACATGCCGATTGAAGTTGTCTGAATAATAATATCGTATTTTTCAAGAGTTGTTTCTGCTTGTTGCAGAGACAAAATTGATGTATTTACTGGATACGGGCATCTTGTTTTTAACTGTTCAGCTTTTTCCGCTGTGCGGTTAACAATATCTACTAAAATGGCCCCTTGCTGGCTAAGTGTATAGTAAATAGCACGTGCTGCGCCTCCAGCCCCAATCAACAAAATGCGTTTATCTAAAACTGATTTACCGTATTCTTCATGCAAGCCGCGTATAAACCCTGCTCCATCTGTATTATACCCGATAAACCGGTTATTAACATTCACAACGGTGTTTACCGCTCCAATAGCTTGAGCAAGCGGGTCCACTTCATCAAGAAGTGGCATAATGGCTGTTTTGTGTGGAACTGTTACATTAAATCCGGAAATGCCGATAGCCTTCATTCCTGGAACAGCTGCCGGCAAATCTTCTGTTTTTATTTGCAACGGTTGATAATGTGCATCTATACCGGCTGTTTTAAATGCATCATTATGCATAGCCGGTGACATTGAATGACCAATCGGATTGCCGATTACCCCATATAACTTTTTCATCTCCAACTTCCCTGCCTTTAAATTAACGACTTGCGAAGCGTAACTGCAGCTCCTTTTGGAACATATGCGGCCACTTTTGCTCCTGGTTCATTGATAGTAATCCAGCCAAGACCTGAAAAAACAAGATCTGTTTTTGCTTCTTTAATTGTCCATTCCTGACGGACAAGCTCGAGCGCTTCTCCATTTTTCCCTGCCGGATGAAGCAGCTCTCCTGCATGTTCAGCATATAAGTCATCAGCTTTCTCTAGTTTCGTTCGATGAATGCCAATTTCATTCGAAACATGGCAGATAAAAGACCGCCGGCCTCCGCTAATATAGTCGAACCGCGCCAAGCCGCCAAAAAACAGAGTTTGTTCATCATTCAGCTGGAAAACTTTCGGTTTGATTTCTTTTTTCGGCAACAGTACTTTTAACGTTTCTTTGTCTACAAAATGGGCCATTTGATGATGATTAATGATTCCCGGCGTATCGACCAGCATATGGCCATCCGATAACGGAATTTCAATCATGTCCAATGTTGTACCCGGAAAATGAGAAGTAGTAATAATATCTCCTTCGCCAGAAACCTCCTGGATAATCCGATTAATAAACGTTGATTTTCCAACATTCGTGCAACCCACCACATATACATCTTTACCGTTTCGGTAATGTTCAATAGCATCAGCAGCGTCACGCACGGCTTTGCCTTGCGCTGCGCTAGTAAGCAAAACATCAATTGGTTTTAGCCCAAGCTGGCTGGCTTCATGCCGCATCCAGTGAATGACTTTTTCTTTTTTCACAGACTTTGGAAGCAAGTCTGACTTGTTTCCAATTAACAATACCGGGTTTTTTCCTGCAAACCGCTGAATTCCGGGCAGCCAGCTGCCGTTAAAATCAAAAATATCAACGATTTTAACTATTAAGGAATCTGTCTCACCAATTGTATTTAAAATTTTTAAAAAGTCATCATCTGTAAGTTCAACATCTTGCACTTCATTATAATGCTTTAATCGAAAACATCTTTTGCAGACAATTGTTTCTTTTTCTAATGCTGCAGGCGGTGCGTAACCAAGACCTTCCGGATCAGTTGTTTGTACAACAACGCCGCATCCCTCACAGCTTATTTTTTCATTCATCATTTTGGTTCCTCCCATTCGATCATCCCTTTGCGGCGGAAAAAAGACATTAACCTGCGTTCCACCTTGCGGTTAATACGCGTCCAAAATCCATCTGTCGCAGCTATTGGAATAACTAATATTGTGTAAATGCCGCTTCGGTTTCCGCCAAACACATCTGTTAAAAGCTGGTCGCCAATAACCACTGTTTCATGTTTTTTCACATTTAACAGTTTAATGGCTTTTCTAAAAGCGCGTCCCATTGGTTTTCGCGCTTCAAAAATATAAGGAAGGTCCAATGGGGTTGAAAACGTACTAACACGCTTTTTGTTATTATTTGAAACGATAAGCACCTTAATGCCTGCATCACGCATTTTTTTAAACCATATTAAAAGCTCTGGCGTGGCATCGGGGCGATCCCACGCTACAAGTGTATTGTCTAAGTCTGTAATAACCGCTTTTATCCCTTTTTGTTTTAAATGTTCCGGTTTAATTTCCAGAATACTTTTCACTTGTTCGTTAGGCAAAAATAATTTCAGCACAATGTACACCTCTAATTTTAATCTGCTGCTCCTATCATAGCCGATTTTTTCGTATGTGACAAAATAATAATAAGTCCAAAAACTTCTCGACATTTTTCGCATTTTTGTTTTGTGGATAACTTTATACACAAATACACATAGATTTTAAAAGGGTTTAACCACTTTATCCCCTTCACTCCTCCTACTTATCCACGAGAACCTGTGGAAAAAGGAACAATTGTTCTTGGTGTATTTATTTGGTAAACTAAATACAAGGAATATCATTACATTTACGGAGTTGAATGACGATGCACACCTTATCCGACCAACTACTTTTATCTTCCTATGAAAAAGCAACGAAGTTAAAATTGAACGATGATTTTATCGCTCTGATGGAGCAGGAAATAAAACGGCGTGCGATGAGCACACAAAAAGCATTAAGAAAGGAATAGACAGTTCCCTCCTGAATAAAATGTTTATAAAAGGAGGGATCATCATGATTGAACTTGCAGCCGCTCTCTCTTTTTTGTTAAAAGAAGCGGTTTTTTTCGTATCCTATGTAAAGCATAACGCGTTTCCACAGCCTCTTTCAGCCGAAGAAGAAAAAAAATATCTTGCTTTACATGAAAAAGGTGACCGCGAAGCACGTGCAAAGCTAATCGAACATAATCTTCGCCTGGTTGCCCATATTGTCAAAAAGTTTGAAAAAACCCACGATGATACAGAAGACCTTATTTCAATCGGGACAATCGGATTAATAAAAGGAATCGAAAGCTATTCGGGCAAAAAAGGAACAAAACTTGCTACCTATGCAGCCCGGTGCATAGAAAACGAAATTTTAATGCACTTTCGTTCTTTAAAGAAAACCAAAAAAGATGTATCTCTATACGACCCTGTTGGACGTGACAAAGAAGGAAATGAAATCAGCTTACTTGATTTGCTAAAAACAGAAGACGAAGATGTGGCAGGCCGCCTTTCCCTTGAAATGGATATTGAGCAAATGAAAAGCTGTTTATCTGTATTGGATGAACGAGAGTTATCTGTTATTGCTGCACGCTATGGTCTCGGCAACGAACGCGATCAAACCCAAAGGGAAATCGCAGCTGTCATGAACATCTCGCGCAGTTATGTATCACGAATTGAAAAACGGGCTCTTGCTAAGATGATGCAGGAATTTAAAAGGCTTCAAGCTAAACAAAAAAAAGCTCCAAAAGATTTGGAGCACCCGAATAATCGTTTTTCCTCAATCGATTGATAAAGAGATCATAACACCTGTTACGGTTGCCAAAAGCAAACCCATAATCATCATTACCATTTGTGAAAACACCCCTTTGAATCCACTTTATTCGTTCCCTTTACTTTATCATAAAATTTAAAGTTTGGTATTAATTTCTTAACTTTTTCCAAGTTGCGCTACTATTTGCATAACTAAATTGGCAGAATGAAGACCTGCTTTTGGCAAGAATTGTTCAAACGAAATATTAGATTCTTTACCGGCAATATCAGATAATGATCGAATAATAACAAATGGAACGTTAAATTGATGAGCCACTTGCGCGATTGCTGCCGCTTCCATCTCAACAGCTTGAAGACCATTAAACTTTCCGGCAATTTCTTGAACACGCACTGGATCGTTCATAAATGAATCCCCTGTTGCAATTAGGCCCTTTACCGTTCTTATTTCATCATTTTCTTGAACAGCATTTAGGGCTAGCCCTACAAGATGTTCATCCGCTTGAAATGCTGCAGGAAGCTGTGGTACTTGCCCATATTCGTATCCGAAAGCCGTAACATCCACATCGTGATGCCGTACTTCTGAAGAAATGACTACATCTCCTACCTGTAAGTCAGGCGAAAGGCCACCTGCTGAGCCGGTGTTAATAATGACATCAGGCTTAAATTCGTGAATAAGCACAGCTGTTGTCATCGCTGCATTTACTTTTCCAATGCCAGAACGAAGCAATACTACATCAATCCCATGCAGCATCCCTGTTGTAAATTCACTGCCTGCTATTGTTGTTGTTGTTTTGTTTTCTAGTTTGTCACGTAAAATAGTTACTTCTTCTTCCATTGCACCAATAATTGCTGCTTTCATTTAAAACGCTCCTTTGTTTTACTGCCGTAAAAAAAACCCGCCGGCTTAGCGGGATGTTAACGGCCTTTGTCATTTTCTTTTAACTTTTGTACTTTAGTCGGTTTCCAGCCTTCGCCTTCTACCCATTCAATAAATACGCGATAAGCTTCTTTTGGGTCGGACTTAGGCGATACAGTGCCTATTGCCCCTTCAGGACCATTTCCGCTTATAAACCAAACAGTCATGTTATCAGGAGCAATACCCGTCGCATAAGCGAGCGCTTGCTCTTTTTCCTGCCAGTCTTCTGAACCAATTTCGTAAGAATTTACATGCTGGCCAGATTGTGTTGTGCCAATGCTTTCCCAATTCGGATCAATAATTTCCTGTTCAACGTTTGGTTCTGTACTTTCTTTTACAACTAATTCTTTTTCCACTTCTTCTTGATCTTCTCCATCTTCTTGATCTTCAGAAGGCGTTGCTGTTTCAGCTGACTGTTCATTTGTTGTTTCTTCATCATCAGTTGTTTTATCCGCTAGTTGTTCTTGCTGCGGAGATTGTGTTTCTTCCGGCGCCGCCGGTTCTTCCTCATTTCCGCCTGCAAAAATAGTGAATCCAACAATAACAATAAGCAGCAAAACAACCGCGATGGCTGTATTTAAAATGCGGTTTGTTTTTCTCCGCTTTATCTTGCGTTCAGCACGCGACGATTGGTCCATTTTTTCTCCTCCTTATTCCGCTTCCATTTTAACATGTCTTGTTCGCAGGATAAAAGAATTTACGTAAAAAAGCGCAAAAGGCTTTTGCCTTAAGCGCTTTTTTATTTAGCTGATTGAAATAATTTTAACATTCATTTCGCCAGCAGGTGTTTGAACAATCACCTTATCTCCGACACGTTTTCCAAGCATGCTTTTTGCAATGGGGGAATCATTTGAAATTTTCCCTTCAAACGGATCTGCTTCAGCACTTCCTACAATTGTGTAGCTTTCTTCTTCACCATCAGGAAGTTCAATGAATGTAACCGTTTTTCCAAGCGATACTTCATCTGAATTCATTTCGCTTTCTTCAATAATCTTCGCATTGCGGATCATTGTCTCGATTGTGCCAATACGGCCTTCCACAAACGCCTGTTCTTCTTTTGCTGAGTCATACTCAGAGTTCTCTGACAGGTCGCCGAAGCTGCGCGCAATTTTAATACGTTCTACAACTTCTTTTCGTTTTACTGATTTTAAATGTTCCAGTTCTTGTTCTAGTTTTTCTTTTCCTTCCCGTGTCATCGGGTACACTTTTTCATTCGACAACTTTCTCCACTCCTTTAATATTCAAAAAAGCACTGAAAAATGAGCGCGCACCTTCTTAAATTGAAGGCGCGCGTTTTCCCAATTATATGCCTGTTTTATAAAAACATACTATAAAATATCTTTTTGTTCAAGAATTGTTTGTATTTTTGCAATTAATAAATCAATGGCTACTTTGTTTTCGCCGCCAATAGGAATGATAACATCTGCATAGCGCTTTGTTGGCTCAATAAACTGATTGTGCATTGGGCGGACAACTTCAGTATATTGTTCAATAACAGAGTCTAAAGACCTTCCGCGTTCTTTGATATCACGTGTTAAGCGGCGTATAAACCGCAAATCAGCATCTGTGTCAACAAACAGCTTAATGTCCATTAAATCTCTTAGCCGCTCGTCTTCAAGCACAAGAATGCCTTCTAGGATAATAACATCTTTTGGTTCAAGAAAAACTGTTTCTTTTGAACGGGTATGCTGAGAATAATCATAAACTGGCTTTTGCACAGGTTGACCGTTTATTAATTCATTCACTTGTTTAATCAGCAAATCATTATCGAATGCCAACGGATGGTCATAATTTGTTGACAACCGTTCTTCAAATGTAAGGTGGGATTGATCTTTATAATAATAATCCTGCTCGATCATCATAATCGAACCGCCTTGAAAAAAATCATGAATCGCGCGGGCAACACTCGTCTTTCCAGACCCAGAGCCTCCCGCAACGCCGATTATAATCGGCTTTTTATTCATTAACGTCACAGCCCTTTCCGCATCATATCGTCTTTTGAAACAGGACGGTCTACTTTAAACTGTACAATTTGAAGCGGATGGCGTGCTGCATCCAGCTCATTTCCATCTTCATCGACAATCGTACCGACAACCTGTGTAAAAGTGTCCATGTTTGGACCAAAAAATTCAACCGTATCGCCAGGACGGAAAAAATTCCGTTGCTGAAGTGTAACCATTTGGGTTTCTGCATCATAATCCACAACAAGGCCGGTAAAATCATGAGAAGCTTTTTTGCCATGGACACCAAACAATTGTTCATCTGCTCCCGGTGTTCCTTCAAAAAAAGCAGGTGCTGCAGGACGGTTTGCACATTTCTCAAGTTCTTCAAGCCATTCACTTCGAATTTCAAAGTTTTCCGGATCTGCGCAATACGCATCAATTACTTTACGGTAGACGCCTACAACTGTTGCAACGTAATGAATTGATTTCATTCGGCCTTCGATTTTCAAACTATCAATGCCGAGTTCAATCATGCCTGGAATTGACTGCAATAAACGCAAGTCTTTCGGGCTCATGGCAAACGGAGAATCTTCTTTTTGAGTAATAGCTGTTTCTGAACCATCTTCTATTTCCACCAGATTGTAGTCCCAACGGCACGATTGACAGCAGCCGCCACGGTTGGAATCACGTGCTGTCATATGGTTGCTGAGTACACAACGACCAGAATATGCGATACACATTGCACCGTGAATAAAGGTTTCAATTTCAATATCTACTTTTTCTTTCATTAGGCGCATTTCTTCCCCTGTTGTTTCACGAGCAAGAACAACCCGGTCCAGCCCTTCTTCTTTCCAGTACTTTACTGCCCGCCAGTTAGATAATGACTGCTGTGTGCTTAAATGCACTTCTACATTTGGCGCTACACGGCGGCATGTTTCAATAATAAGGGGATCGGCAACAATGATGCCTGTTACACCCACTTCTCCAAGTCCCCGCAAATATTCTTCAAGCCCGTCAATATTTTCGTTATGAGCATATATATTGGTTGTAACATATACTTTCGCGCCGTATGTTTTTGCAAACTCTACGCCTTCTCTCATTTCCTCAAATGTAAAATTTCCGGCATTTGAGCGAAGTCCATACTCCTGGCCTCCAATGTATACCGCATCTGCTCCATAATGGATAGCAATTTTTAATTTTTCAAGCGTACCTGCTGGCGCTAAAAGCTCGGGCTTTTTCACAATGACCCGTTTTCCGTCAACAATTTCAGCAATACGGTCGTTTTTCAATGCTTGCATCATTGTTTCCTCCTTTATTAATAAACCGTTTCTTTAAAGAAAAACCCTGAGTCAAGCGGACGATGCTTTTGCTGATGCTTTTGAGCCGCTTTAAATAACTCACTTTTTTCTTCTTCATACTGGTCTTGGTCTGTTACACATAAATCTATCGCTTTTCGATAAAGCTTTGTGATTTCAACACGGTATTCTTCTGTTTGCAGAACTCCGTCAATTTTAAACGAATCAATTCCTGCTTCAATCAAGTCTTGAAGTTCGTCAATAATGCACATGTCATTTGGGCTCATGATATGAGTGCCATTTTGGTCTTCATAAATCGGGTATTTATTATTCCGTTCTGGATCATGCAAAAGCATGTTCTGGGTTCCCTGACGCTTTTCAATCTCCATGTTTTTTCCCATGTATTCAAAATAATGGCCAAGAAGCGGGCGCTTTGATTGAAACATGCACGTCATGCCATGAACCTGCACCTCGATTTGCACTTCAGCATTTTCTTTTGTTTCAATAATTGCGTCCATGCTTAGTTCACGTGCCAAAACAGCCCGTACAGCACCACGTCTGCCCCAATAATCAGCCGTGTAATAATTTGTTGCAATGGTTTCCGGGCTCCAATGAAGCGGGAAGCCCGGGATCGTTTCTCTTACCGCCATTACAACCGCTGGATCGCCAAATATAATGGCATCTGCTCCTGCTTCTTTAACAAAAGCAACATACTCATCTAACTCTTCTGCGATTTTATTATGAAAAATTGCATTGACTGCAACGTATACTTTTTTTCCGTGAGCGTGTGCTAAAGCCACCGCTTCTTTTATTTGCTCACGATTAAATTCACCGGCAAGACGCAGCCCATAACGCTGTTCACCAACGACAAATGCATCTGCTCCTGCTTCAATCTGCTTTTTTATTTCCTCGACGCTTCCAGGCGTCACAAGTAATTCCGGTTTTTTCACTTTTCTTCACTCCGTTTTATGCTGACAGCAATTCCATCTCCGGACGGAATAATAGCTGTGTCGTAGTCGGGATGGGCCATCAGCCATTCATTGTAGTTTGTAATTTTTTGCACCATTTTTTCAAGGCGCTTTGTTGGCGCATCAATTCCTGCGGCGTATCCTTTAAACAACACATTATCTGAATAAATAACGCCGCCTTTTTTCAGCATCGGCGCATATAGTTCAAAAAACCGGCGGTACTGCCCTTTTGCTGCGTCAATAAAAATGGCATCAAATGGTCCGTCTTTCGATACTTTTTCTTCCAGCTCAAGTGCATCGCCAAACAACACACGAATACGGTTTTGCTGCTTTGATTGGTTTATATAATGAAGTGCTTTTTTATAGCGGTCTTCATCTCGTTCAAGTGTTGTAATTTGCAAATGAGGAACCGCTTCGGCCATACGAAGAGCAGAATAACCGATAGCTGTACCGATTTCGAGTAAGCGCTCCGGCTTTTGCAGTTTTAACATGGAAAGCAGTGTGTCCATTCCGACCGGCTCCATAATTGGCACTTGGTGTTCAGCCGCATACTGCTCCATTTCAACAACTAGGCCTTCACGAGGCGGAAGCAACCCTTCTATATATCGGTGTATATTGTCTTTCATGGTAAAATACCCTCTTTTCTAAGAAAAAGAGAAAGCTATATAAGCTTTCCCGTGTCTTCTGTGCCCGCATTATTCTAACATAGAAAGAAAAGAAAATCCATGCGTGCTTATTTTAGATTATTGGCCAGTAATATATTTTGCTTTTAGCGCATTGTGCTCTTCCAAGGTTCTGGAATAATAAACGTCTCCTGCCGGTGAAGCGAGAAAATAAAGAAAATCCGTTTGCTCCGGTTTAAGCACCGCTTCCATGGAATTAATTCCACTGTTGCCAATTGGTCCTGGTGTTAATCCTTTTACTTGATACGTATTGTATGGAGAATCTACTTCCAAGTCTTCATACAACACTCTATCTTTATGTGTGCCTTGAGCATACAGTACTGTTGGGTCCGTTTGAAGCGGCATACCGGCCTTCATGCGATTGTAAAATACACTGGCAATTTTTCTGCGGTCTGTTTTCCCTGTTGCTTCTTCCTCAACAAGCGAAGAAAAAGTTAAAAATTCATGAACGGTCAGCCCGGAAGATTTAATTTGGTCGGCATACCGTTGAACTACTTCCTCTGTTTTGGCAATCATTTCTTCTGCAATTTTTTCAACCGGCTCAGAAGGATTTACCACATCATAAGTTGCAGGGTACAAATAGCCTTCGAGCGGATATCGAACATTTTCTCCAAAAACTGCTTCTGTTACAAGGGAAGGATGCTTTTTCATCATTTCTTTTACAAAGGTTTCGTCATTCAAAGCCGCCAATACCTCTTCTGCGCTTCGGTTTGTTTCTTTTGCAATTACTTCTGCAATTTGCGTTAGCTGATAACCTTCAGGAATGGAGATTCTGTGGTTTACTATGCTAGTCACTTTTCCTTCTTTTAAAGCGTCCATTATATCGTCTGATGTCATGGAAGGGGAAAGAACGTACTCACCAGCTTGAAAATGACCTTCCCCTTTGTACTTCACATAATATTTAAATAACATTGCATTTTTTACAAGGCCTTTTTCTTCAAGTGTTTGTGCAATAGAAGACAAACTTGCGCCAAGCGGAATCGAAATACTCACTTCTTTGTCACTTGCAGCATTTGCTGGGCCTGCTGCTGATTTCCATGCGTAATAAACACCCGCAGAAGTTCCCGCAAACAAAAACAGGAACAAAACAAGCACAAATAAAACAGCTCGTTTCAGCCGCTTTTTTCTTTTAGCAGCCGGCGGATAAAATTCTTTCGACATAAAACTCTCCTTTCGACACCATCCTACATTTTTCTTTATTATACAAGAATGGTTCAAAAAGAAAAAGAACAGGTGCTTAAAACGCACCTGTTCTGCTTAATTTATTATTGCTCTTCATCTTCAAGAAATGTATTAAGCATTTCCTCAATCATTTCCCACTCTTCATCTGTTTCAACCGGCTGAAGTTCACCGTCTTCCCCGTTTTCTCCAGGAACAAATGAAGAAGCATGAATTTCAATTTCTTCATTCTCATCTTCTTCCGCCCCTACTGGGAAATAAAGAACATATGATTTTTCAAATTCATCTGAATCAAATGTAAACAGCACTTCACAAAGCTGCTCATTTCCGTTTTCGTCAATAACTGTAATTTGTTTTTCTCCGTGTTCCATTTGTTTTCACCTCATCATTTTTGGCTGTCAAGATATCCTTGAAGGATCATCATTGCAGCCATTTTGTCGATAACCTGCTTTCGCTTCTTCCGGCTGACATCCGCCTCTAAAAGTACCCGTTCTGCTGCCATCGTAGTTAGCCGTTCATCCCATAAAACAACCGGCAGGCTAAAAGTTTCTTCAAGAAGGGCAGCAAACTTTTGTGCCGCTTCTCCTCGGGGCCCTACTGTATTATTCATGTTTTTTGGAAAACCGACAACAAATTTGCTCACTTCGTTTTCCTGAACAAGCTCTCGAATTCGGTCAAGGCCAAATTCTCCCGCTTCTTCATTAATTTTTATGGTTTCGATGCCCTGTGCTGTCCAGCCAAATGCATCGCTAATAGCAATGCCCACTGTTTTTGTGCCGGCGTCAAGGCCCATTATTTTCATGATGAAAAGCCCTCCTGCTGTTCTTTCAGGTATGTTTTAACAAGCTCTTCAATAATCTCATCCCGTTCCAGCCGTCGAATTAAATTACGCGCATCATTATGGCGTGGGATGTATGCCGGATCTCCAGAAAGCAAATAGCCGACAATCTGGTTAATCGGATTATATCCTTTTTCCTCCAGTGCATCATGCACTTTAAGAAGCACTTCCTTTACCTGTTCATCATAAGGTTCTTCCGGAAAGTTAAACTGCATTGTCTTGTCAAAAGAACTCATTGTCAGCACCTCATTTCAGGCGGATATTTGGTTGCCCGCTTCTGTACGTTATGTTCATTGTACAACAAATGGCAGGATATTCAAATGGATTTAACCCATTCCGCAGCAGTTTGTAATGCTTCATCAATTTTTGAAGGGTCTTTCCCACCTGCTTGCGCCATATCCGGGCGTCCGCCTCCGCCTCCGCCAAGACGTCCTGCTACTTCTTTAACAAGTTTGCCGGCATGGAATCCTTTTTCCGTTAACCCGCCTGTTACGGCTGTTACAACGTTAACTTTTTCGTCTGCTGCTGCAATAAGAACAATAACTCCAGGAGTTACTTTTTGTTTTAATTCATCTGCCATCGTTCGAAGAGCATTCATATCTGCCGCTTGAACATTTGCCGCTAATAACTGCACACCGTTGATTGTTTCGACTTTGTCAGTTAAGCTTCCTGCTTCTATATTAGACAATTTTTTCGACAGTGATTCATTTTCACGCTGAAGTTCTCGAATTTCTGCTTGCAGGCTGTCTGCTTTTACTAAAACGTCTTTCGTGTTTGTTTTTAATTTTGCAGCTGTTTCTTTCAGCACCTGTGCCTGCTCATTTAAGTAACGGAATGCTCCTTCGCCTGTTACAGCTTCAATTCGCCGTGTCCCTGCACCAATTCCGCTTTCCGAAAGCACTTTAAACAAGCCTATTTCCGCTGTATTTACAACGTGGCATCCTCCGCACAGCTCAAGACTAAAATTACCAATTGATACAACACGAACGATGTCCCCGTATTTTTCACCAAAAAGCGCCATGGCTCCCATTGCTTTTGCTTCTGCGATTGGCTTGAATGCTGTTTCAACAGCAATTCCTTTCCAAATTTGTTCATTTACAATTTCTTCTACGCGCGCAATTTCTTCAGCTGTAACTTGTCCAAAATGAGAAAAGTCAAAGCGAAGACGATCTGGTTCTACCAGTGAACCGGCCTGGTTTACATGGGTTCCAAGCACATCTTTTAATGCTTGGTGCATTAAGTGGGTTGCTGTATGGTTTTTAATGATTTTGCCCCGTGATAAAACATCTACTTTAGCTGTAACACGGTTTCCGGACTTTAATGTACCGCTTTTAACAACAGCACTATGAACATTTTGGCCATTCGGCGCTTTTTGAACGTCCTTAACTTCAACAAGTGCTTCATCAGACACTAAAACACCTTTATCTGCAATTTGCCCTCCGCTTTCCGCATAAAACGGTGTTTCTTTCAAAATAAATTGAATTTCTTCTCCTTCATGCGCCTCTTCTGCAAAATTGCCGTCTTTTACGATTACAGAAACGATCGTGTCTACCGTTAAGCGGTCATACGTAAATGTACTTTCTTCCTTTACAGACGATAACACTCCGCCTTGCACCTGCATAGAATCAGTGTCCTGGCGTGCTGCACGTGCGCGTTCACGCTGCTGTTTCATTTCGTGCTCAAAGCCTTCACGGTCCGCTTTCATTCCTTCTTCTTCCGCATATTCTTCTGTTAATTCTACCGGAAAGCCATAAGTGTCATACAAGCGGAAAACATCTTTACCTTCAATTATGTTAGAACCAGCTTCTTTCGCTTTTCCAATAACTGCGGAAAGAATAGCAAGCCCTTCATTAAGCGTTTCATGAAAACGTTCTTCTTCATTTTTAATAACTTTCTGAATAAACGCTGCTTTTTCTGTAACTTCCGGATAATAGTCTTTCATCACTTCGCCCACAACCGGAACAAGCTCATACATAAATGGCCGGTTAATTCCGATTTGCTTTGCATACCGCACAGCACGGCGAAGCAACCGGCGCAATACATAGCCGCGTCCTTCATTTGATGGAAGCGCACCATCTCCAACTGCAAATGCAACGGTACGAATATGGTCTGCAATTACTTTAAAAGCTGTGTCTTTTTCGCTGTCCGTTCTATACCGCTCTCCCGAAAGCCTTTCTGTTTCGCGAATAATTGGCAAAAACAAATCTGTGTCAAAGTTTGTCGGAACATTTTGAACAACCGATGCCATCCGCTCAAGACCCATTCCTGTATCAATATTTTTCTTTGGAAGAGGGGTATAAGAACCGTCAGGATTATGATTAAATTCAGAGAATACAAGATTCCATACTTCTAAGTACCGCTCGTTTTCTCCGCCAGGATACAGTTCTGGATCGTTTTCATCTGCGCCATATTCTTCTCCGCGGTCATAAAAAATTTCTGTGTTTGGACCTGATGGACCTTCACCTATATCCCAGAAATTCCCTTCAAGGCGAATAATCCGCTCATCAGGCACACCAACTTCGTTTTTCCAAATTAAATATGCTTCTTCATCTTCAGGGTGAATAGTCACCGATAATTTTTCTGGATCGAATCCAATCCATTTCTCATCTGTTAAAAACTCCCATGCCCAGTGGATAGCTTCTGTTTTAAAATAGTCTCCAATTGAAAAATTGCCCAGCATTTCAAAAAATGTATGGTGGCGCGCTGTTTTGCCGACATTTTCAATATCATTTGTTCGAATGGACTTTTGTGCGTTTGTAATACGGGGATTATCCGGAATAATGCGCCCATCAAAATATTTTTTCAGTGTAGCTACCCCACTGTTGATCCAAAGAAGACTTGGATCGTCAATCGGGACAAGCGGCGCACTTGGTTCAACCCGGTGCCCTTTTTCTTGGAAAAATTCTAAATAAAGACGGCGGATATCCGCACCTGATAAAGCTTTCATAAAAATCCTCCTTAAATGGTTATGTATAATAGTCGAAAAAAGACAGCAAAAAAAGCCTCATCCCAAAACAGGGACGAAGCTTGTTCGCGGTACCACCCTGATTGCAAATTCCCAAAAAAATTTGCCTCTCAAATGCCTTAACGCGGCAGACGGCAGTGGTTGCTGCACTCAAGACCCAGCTTTCCATCATTCTTCATTCAGAACTCCTTTCAGCCTGGGGAATTCTTCTCTTTTTGAATGGGCTATGATGTACTTTTGTCCTTCTCCGATTTCTTAAATATTATGCTACCCGAATTATAAAAAGGTTTCGGGTGTTTGTCAATGACACTCACGACCATTCATCCAGTGGACTAAGCGAACCGTCTTCTTCAACTTGATGAATTACCAAGCCGCCTTCAAGTTCGGACATTTCCACGCAGCAGTCATGACAGTAATAGTGGTCTGATCCGATTCGCCCAACTTCCCGGCTTCCGCAGTTCGGACATGATTGCAAAATTGATCCCTCCTGTTTTTGCAAACAGTATGTCCGGTTTTGAAGCTGTTTATACGGGCATAAAATCAAACGGAGTAACACCATTCATACCAATCATGGGATCAATGGTCATCCAAGAACTTTCTGTTAGTTCACTTCCCGTTTTTTCGGATTTTTCACCTGACTCTGAAAGACGTTCAGCAAGCGCCGTTTTCCTAATTAGATCATCGTTTCGGCCAACGCCAATTTTAAAAGCATCTTCTTCCCCGCATAAAATAAGAAACTGTTTGCTTCGGGTAATCGCTGTATAAAGCAAATTTCGTCTTAGCATCCGATAATAGCTTTTTACGACCGGTAAAATAACAATAGGAAACTCGCTTCCCTGAGATTTGTGAATTGAACAGCAAAAAGCATGAGTAATTTGATTTAAATCATTGCGGGTGTAGGTTACTTCATTTCCTTCATAGGAGACAATGACCATATCTTCTTTTTCTGTATTTTCTTTTGCAAAAAAGATCGAAACAATTTCTCCTATGTCGCCATTGAACACATTTTGCTCCGGCTGATTCACAAGCTGAAGAACTTTGTCACCCACTCGATATTTCACCGAACCAAACAAAAGTTCTTTTCGGTTTCCACTGTCATTTGGGTTTAACACTTGCTGAAGCACTTCATTCAATTTGTCAATCCCGGCTGGCCCTTTGTACATTGGGGCAAGGACTTGAATATCACGCGGCTCATATCCCTTACCCGCTGCATTTTTAACAACTTTTTCAATAACATCTGGAATTTGCCCGGTTGCGCAGCGAATAAAAGATCGGTCTTTTTGCGGCTTTGCTATTTCCTCCGGCACAAAGCCATCTTTAATGCTATGCGCAAGACTAATAATTGATGAGCCTTCTTCCTGGCGGTAAATGTCTGTAAGCCGTACAGATGGGATAGCTTTTGAGGAAAGCATGTCTTTCAATACCTGTCCGGGACCGACAGAAGGAAGCTGATCTTCATCCCCAACAAGAATAATCTGCATATCATCAGGAACTGCTTTAAAAAGCTGATGGGCAAGCCAAATATCAACCATAGACATTTCATCAACAATTAAAAGACGCCCGCTGATTTCTTTTCCTTCTTCTTCTGGATCTTCCTGGCCATTAAAGCCAAGAAGCCGGTGAATGGTTACGGCAGGCAGGCCGGTCGATTCCATCATGCGCTTTGCTGCCCGCCCAGTCGGTGCACACAATTTAATTGGAAAAGGTTCTTCTTTATCATACTTTTTTGGATCGAGTGATAAGCCGTGCAATTCACCATATAAATCGACAATCCCTTTAATAACCGTTGTTTTTCCGGTACCGGGTCCGCCTGTTAAAATCATAAGCGGAGATGAAAGAGCGGTTTGAATGGCTTGCTTTTGAGAAGCTGCATAAGCAATGCCAGTACGGTCTTCAAGCTCGCCCAGCGCAAGTAAAAATTCCGATTCGGGAAATTCATGGGGCTCCTGGTCAAGTACACGCTTTATATTCGCAACAAGTCCTTTTTCAGAAAAATAAAGTGACGGCATGTAAACACGGTTATTTTCTCCTACTACCTTTTTTTCTTCTTCAAGTTCAATAAGCCGCCTGGCAATCAAATCAAATTCGGCCGTTCCATTAACACTTTTATCAAGCAGTTCTTTTACATGTTTTAACAATGCCTCAACTTCCACAAAACAGTGGCCATCCTGCAGGCATTGCTGTTCAAGAGAATATAAAATGGCTGCTTTTAAACGGTCAGGATGGGCACCGCTAATCCCTAATTTTGCCCCTATCTCATCCGCCCTAACAAAACCGATTCCTTCAATATCTTCAACGAGCCGATACGGGTTTTCTTGTATAACAGAAAGCGATTCTTCATAGTACATTTGATAAATCTTCATTGACAGCTGCGGACCAAACCCAAAATCATTGAGTGCCACCATAATTTGTTCAAGCCCTTGATGTTTCATTAATGTGTCATACAGCAAATTTGCTTTTTCAGCAGGAAGGCGCGGCACTTTTTCTAAACAGCTTTTGTCAGAAATAATCTTTGAAATTGCCTGGTCTCCGAGCATTTCCACAATCGTTTCTGCTGTTTTTTTTCCGATGCCCTTAAATAGCTCGCCAGACAAATACGTAATGATTCCTTGTTTGGTCTGCGGCATTTCTTTTTGAGCAGTCCGGGCAATGAATTGCCGGCCAAACCTTGGATGATCTTTGAAATGGCCTTTGAATATGTAGGCTTCCTGGTCATGCACTGCCGGAAAATAGCCCGTTACCACCGCTTCTTTTTCTTCGTAATTCCCGTCCGTTTCCGTGACGCGGATGCGAAGAACAGTGTAAAAGTTTTCATCATTCCGGAAAATGGTTACAATGTGCCGGCCTTTTAAAAACTGTTCATTTTCTGTAAATAAATCCCGCTTTTCCTGCGCCACGCTGTTCACCTCAGCTTATTCTGCTTTCTCCAATAATTTCTTTCCATATCCCGCCAGCACGTGATCCGGCTGAATGGCAAGAGTCTGGTCAAAATACTCATGCGCTTTTTGGGTGTTTTCAAAATGGCCGGCATACAAGACACCAAGGTTATAAAAAGCATCCGCATGAACTGGATCCTGCCCGATAACCATTTGAAGATTTTTTTCTGCTTCTTCATATTGATCTGTTTTTGCAAGTGCGAGTGCGAATTGAAACCGCGCTTCTGTATCGTTTTCATCAAGTTCAACAGCCCGCATTAAGTAAGGCAGCGCCATCACTGTTTGATCTAAATATAAGAAGGAAAGACCAAGCATAAAAAATGAATCTGCTTCTTCCATGCCACTTCGGATTGCTTTTTCAAATGACTGGGCCGCTTCCTCAAAACGTTCGTGACTAAAATAAAATGAACCGAGCGCGTAATGAGCTGCGCTTGACAATGGAGCAACCTCAACTGCTTTTTCGTAAAACCGCAGCGCACGATCTGTATCATTCATTTCAGCCAATACATGTCCGAAATTAATGTATGCAGCTGGTTCTTCTGGTTTTTCTTCAATTTGTTCGGTAAAAAGCTTTAAAGCTTCTTCCCATTTTCCTTCTTGAAGCAATTCAATGCCCTTTTGATTTTTATCCATATGCCGCCTCCGATACTTACTTTTTTTTATTATAACAAAGAAAAGCCGTCCCATCATAAAATGGAACGGACTTCTTTATCCAACGTAGTCAAGCAATTTTCCTTCTTTAAAAACTTCATCAATTGTTCCGCCACCAAGACATACATCTTCCTCATAAAAGACAACAGCCTGCCCCGGCGTAATTGCCCGTACAGGTTCGTCAAACACAACATCAGCCGTGCCGTTTTCCAGCAAGGTTACCGTAACCTTTGTATCCGGCTGGCGATAACGAAATTTCGCGGTGCACTGGAACGTTTTCGGCATATCGCGTTTTGTTGTAAAACCTACGTTAACAGCTTTTAGTGAATCTGAATAAAGAGATTCATGATGAAAACCTTGAACAACATACAGTTCATTTGTTTTTAGGTTTTTGCCTCCAACAAACCAGGGGTCACCGCTGCCGCCAATACCTAAACCATGCCGCTGTCCGATTGTGTAATACATCAGCCCGTCATGCGTGCCCATTTTTTTGCCGTCGAATGTTACCATGTCACCTGGCTGGGCAGGCAAATATTGACTTAAAAATTCTTTAAAGTTTCTTTCTCCGATAAAGCAAATACCGGTTGAATCTTTTTTTGCTGCTGTTGCAAGTCCTGCTTCTGCTGCGATTTCACGCACTCTTTTTTTCTCCAGCCCGCCAATTGGGAACATGACTTTTTCAAGCTGGCTTTGAGAAAGTTGATTTAAAAAATATGTTTGATCTTTGTTATCGTCAACACCACGAAGCATTTTTACCTCTTCTCCGGAACGGTCAATACGCGCGTAGTGTCCGGTCGCCAGAAAATCTGCGCCAAGCTTCATCGCATGATCAAGAAAAGCTTTAAACTTAATTTCTTTGTTGCACATTACATCCGGATTTGGTGTGCGCCCTGCTTTATATTCATCTAAAAAGTACGTAAATACTTTGTCCCAGTATTGCTTTTCAAAATTGACCGCATAATATGGAATGCCAATTTGATTGCAGACACGGATTACATCATCATAATCTTCCGTCGCCGTGCAGACGCCAAATTCATCTGTATCATCCCAGTTTTTCATAAAAATACCAATGACGTCATACCCTTGCTCTTTCAAAAGAAGAGCTGCAACCGAAGAATCAACGCCGCCTGACATACCAACTACAACACGGGTATCTTTCGGTGCTTTCATTTCCTCACTCTCTTTCTACGACAGGCGCTTGGCAATTTCTGCTGTTTTCAAAGCAGCCTGTTCGATTTGTTCTATTGTATTATTAAACCCGAAGCTAAAACGGATTGACGAACGTAATTTACTTGAATCCTCGCCATACATAGCGGTTAAAACATGAGATGGCTCAATAGAACCCGCTGTGCAAGCAGAACCGCTTGAGGCAGCTATTCCTGCCATATCCAGGTTTACAAGAAATGCTTCAACATCAGTGCCGGGAAAAAACAAGTTTAGCACATGAGGCAGTGAATCTTCAACATTGCCGTTTACGGAAAACTTTGCACCATTTTCCGAAAGCGTTTCAATAAAGAGACGTTTCATTTGTTTATAGCGAGAAGCCCGGTCTTCCAGTGTTTCAGCAGCTATGGATGCAGCAACAGCCAGCCCGGCAATGGCTGCTGTATTTTCAGTGCCCGCCCGGCGCTTTCGCTCTTGTTCTCCTCCGTAAACAATTGGTGACAATATAGTGCCTGTTTTAGCGTAAAGAACAGCAATTCCTTTTGGACCATTTATTTTATGGCCGGATAAAGCTAAAAAATCCACTTTTAGTTTTTTTACATCAATTGGCAAAATTCCATATGCTTGAACAGCATCCACGTGAAAAACAGCAGGGTGATTTGAAAGAAGGGCCCCGATTTCTTCAATTGGCTGGATAGCGCCTGTTTCGTTGTTTCCATACATTATGGAAACAAGAATTGTGTCGCTTCTCAGCGCTTGTTTCACATCAGAAACGGAGATGGTGCCATCTTCTTTTACGGGCAGGTATGTTACCTCAAACCCTTCTTTCTCAAGCGCTTCGCACGTATGCAAGACAGCATGGTGTTCAATTGAAGTTGTAATAATGTGACCTGTTTTTTTTAACCGTGCGGTTCCGGAAATAGCCATATTGTCAGCTTCTGTTCCGCTCCCTGTAAAGATAATATCATTAAAGTCGGCGTTTATTGTTTTGGCAACTGTTGTTCGCGCTTCATCTATAATACGTCTGGCATCCCGGCCAAAGGAATGAATACTTGATGGGTTTCCATGTGTTTCAGCCAGGACTTTCACCATCGCTTCAGCCACAGCTGGATGAACAGGGGATGTTGCCGCATGATCTAAATAAATTCGTTCCATTTTCACACCTCGTTAAATATAAAACATATATGCATCTGACTCGCCAGTCGTTGTATGGTTTGCCAGATCATCAAGCGTCGTGTTTTCCAGCACATTTTTTATTGCTTCACTAATGCGAATCCATAACTCTCGCTTTGCCGGTTCTTCTTCTTCGATTCCCTCAACAAGTGTAATGGGTCCTTCAAGCACACGGATAATATCTCCCGCCGTGATTTCATTAGGTTCATGGCCTAAAACATAACCGCCGTATGCACCACGGATACTGCGGACAAATCCAGCATTTCGGAGAGGCGCGATTAACTGCTCTAAATAATGCTCTGATAAATCATGTGCCCCGGCGATCACTCGAAGAGAAGTTGGTCCTTCGCCATGCCGTTTAGCCAGCTCAATCATTATGGTTAGCCCGTATCTTCCTTTGGTTGAAATTCTCATTTATTTTGCACCTCTTTTTTGATTCAATCGTTTGTATAGTATACCATTTTATACGGACAAAAAACATGCCGGAATACTTTGAATTATGATATGGTGAAACAAATAAAAGAAGAAAAAAGGTGATTGTGTGAAGCCTCTTGCTTATCGAATGAGGCCGCAAACGATTGACGAAGTGGCCGGCCAGGATCATTTAACAGGAGAAGGGAAAATTATTCGCCGAATGACCGAGGCAAAGCAGCTGTCCTCCATGATTTTATACGGGCCGCCTGGTACCGGGAAAACTTCTATTGCAGGTGCAATTGCGGGAAGCACCAAATATGCATTCCGGATGCTGAATGCTGTAACAAGCAACAAAAAGGATATGGAAATTGTGGCAGCGGAAGCAAAAATGTCTGGAAAAGTGATTTTGCTTTTGGATGAAGTACACAGACTTGATAAAACAAAGCAGGACTTTTTGCTGCCGTTTTTAGAAAACGGCTCAATTACATTGATTGGTGCAACAACAAGCAATCCATACCATGCTATTAACCCTGCGATTCGCAGCCGCTGCCAGATTTTCGAAGTAAAACCACTTACCCCGGATGCAGTAAAAAAGCTTTTGGTGAGGGCCCTTCAAGATAAAGAACGGGGACTTGGGACATTTAACACAAAAGTGGATGACAATGCCCTTCACCACTTTGCTGAAGCATCTGGAGGTGACGTGCGCAGTTCATTAAATGCATTGGAGCTAGCTGTTACATCTACCCCTCCTGCTCAGGACGGAATCATTTATGTAGCTCTGGAAACAGCCGAAGAATGCTTACAAAAAAAAAGCTTTGCACACGACAAAGACGGCGATGCTCATTATGATGTGCTTAGTGCTTTTCAAAAATCAATCCGGGGCAGTGATGTAAATGCCGCGCTGCATTATTTGGCCCGTTTGATTGAAGCCGGGGACCTTGTTAGCATTGCACGGCGGCTTATTGTGATTGCTTACGAAGACATTGGCCTTGCCAGCCCGCAAGCAGGCTCCCGCACACTTGCAGCGGTCGAATCAGCCGAGCGCCTTGGGTTTCCTGAAGCGCGGATTCCTCTTGCCAATGCGGTCGTAGAGCTTTGCTTATCTCCCAAATCAAATTCTGCTTATAAAGCAATTGATGCAGCACTTACGGATGTCCGCAAAGGACAAGCAGGCGAGGTACCCGCTCACTTAAAAGACGCTCATTATAAAAGTGCCGCCAAGCTCGGGCGCGGAGTTGGCTATCAGTATCCCCATGATTTTGAAAATGGGTGGATACCTCAACAGTATTTACCGGATTTACTAAAACAAAAGCAGTATTACCATCCAAAAAACACAGGAAAATTTGAACAAGCACTGGCAAGTGTTTACGAAAAAATT
>JAPSKG010000003.1 GCA_031177795.1 Domibacillus sp. | reverse complement strand
CCTGGAAACCAGTCGCGCGCTGCAAGTTCACGCTTGATATCTGCAAGTTCATTCCACCTTGCTTGTAATGTGTTCATTCCACTACCTCTTTCACATGATCAATCACATCATAAAACGTTTGAAATGATTTATACGGCAAACCGAGTTCTTCGCTTTTTTTCAGGAGAAAGTCACGGGCGATCACAAGATCAGCTTGCTTTGCCGCTTCCAAATCTGTGATGGAATCGCCAATAACAATAAGATCTTTTTCTTTTGCCACTTTTCGCACAATCGACGGTTTGCAGCAGCCACATTCATTGGTGCAATGATCATCGCATGCATGCGGCCAGCGAATGTGAATCATTGCTTCTGAAAAATCAGCTTCATTGCAGTAAATGCGGTTATCAGGCACCAGGCCATTTAAAATAGGCTTAACAAAAAAATCCATTCCGCCGCTCACTATATAAAGCGGAATCCCTGCCTGGTCAGCGTATTTCACAAAATCGGCAAAGCCTTCCCGGATTTCGGCATCTTGCAAAATAAATTGCGTAATTTCTTTTTTTTGTGAAGAAGGCAGCAAAGCAAACATCTTTCCTACACCTTCTTTTACAGAAATTCCTTGCGACAGCACGCCATCTTTTAAAACTTCCCATTCTGGCGGAGCAAACTTTTTCATGATGGCCACAATGTTATCGTTTTTTGTTACAGTGCCGTCAAAGTCACAAATCAGAACAGGGTTTTCCATCATTTCCCTGTCCCCCACAAATGAAGAGCTGTGCGCAAATCTTCCATTTCCTTTGCTGCTTCTTCAAGCGATTGGCCTGCAACCACTGCGTCAACAGCTTGACGAAACGCACGGCCGCCTCCTTCTGCACCATTTGGATGGCCATGAACACCGCCCCCGGCGTTAATAATTGAATTAATGCCAAAATCCTCATACAAAACAGGAACAAGTCCTGGATGAATACCGGCTGAAGGCACAGGAAACGTTTGTTTATGAATACTTTGTTCTAATGCCATTTCCGCTGTTTTTAATGCAGCCGGGCGTTCAAGCGCCACTGAACCGTAAGGAGATGGGAACAGCGTAAAATCAGCACCAGCCATACGAACGAGCTTGCCAAGCACCAGCTCCGTCGAAAAACCGTGAAACGGCGCTGAAGTAAATGCGCCTGATACGGCAGGATGGGCCATGATTGGCACTGAAATAGCCGGGTCTTCTGCCAGCTCTTGCAAAACATCCAGCCCATAAGCAAAAACATTAAACAAATAAGCGGATGCTCCCATTTCAACGCCTTTGCGGGCTTTTTCTTTTAGCTCGCTTGTTCGTCCTGTTAAATTCACGGCATACAAAGCTTTTTTTCCGCTTTCCTGGATCACACGCTTTCCTAATTTAACCCGTTCTTCAAAAGGGGTAAGCGGATTGTCAAACAGAATTTCATCATCTTTGACAATATCGATGCCGCCTTTTAGCTGCGCATAAAGCTGTTTTTCCAAATAGCTTGTATCACGGCCGATTACACCTTTGAAAATACTCATTACAAGCGGGCGGTTAAACGCTCCAGTTTTTTCACGGATTCCGTTCACTCCGAACTTTGGCCCAGGAAATTGTTTGGCAAGAGTGTCTGAAAATTTCAAATCGATTAAACGGATTACGCCATCCAATGAAAGCTTTCCGAAAACCGTAACTAAAATGGCCGGCAAATCAGCACTGAAATTTGCAGCTGGATACGCAATAGAAATTTCAGCTTCCCTGCCATTCTCTGTTTCGCGCCCGGTTTCTTGGATGGAAACAACACGTCCTTTATGGTTTTTCAGCTGCTCCTGCTCTAACTGTGGCAAATCAGTCCATGATCCGATTGTTAAACCAAGTGCAATACCTTCTGCTTTTTTCTCAAACTGGCTTTTTTTATCAAAAAGACGGTAGGTTGCAATTACTTCACTCATCTGTTTTTCTCCATTCCCAATGCCTACTACTTTACTAGGATTGTGTCATTTTTCTCCTGATTTGTCAATGAACAGACCAAGGTTGCCAATTCGTTCAGCCGCTTCTCGCAGACGTTTTTCGTCTGTTAAAAGGCCGACGCGGACATATCCTTCTCCATATTCGCCAAATCCAATTCCAGGTGCCACAACAACATGGGCTTTTTCAAGCAATATATCAGCAAATTCCACAGATGTAAAAGGTTTTGGAACAGGAAGCCAGGCAAAAAAAGATCCTGCTGGCGCTTCTGCATTCCAGCCAATTGTTTGACAAGCATCAATCCACACATTTCGGCGGCGTTCATACATAGCTGATAACTCACGAACACTATCCTGCGGGCCTGTAAGAGCTGTGGCGGCTGCTTGCTGAATGGCACTAAATAAACTTACATACATATGGTCCTGAAGCAAATTAATAGCGGAAATAACACTTTGGTTCCCTGCGACAAAAGCAACACGCCAGCCGGCCATATTATACGTTTTAGACAAAGTGTATACTTCAACCCCAATGTCTTTTGCTCCTTCTGCCTGCAGAAAACTTGGCGGCTTTTGTTGGTCAAAGCCAATGCCTCCATAAGCAAAATCATGGACCACGCAAATATCATGCTGCTTTGCAAGAGAAACCGTTTTGTTAAAAAAAGCATTTGTTGCCTGGGCACCCGTTGGATTATTCGGGTAATTCAACAGCATTAGTTTTGCCCGCTTAAAACGTGACGGATTCATTGAAGCATAATCCGGCAAAAAATCATTTTCTGCTGTTAGCGGCATGTAATCCATTTTTGCTCCTGCCATCGCAGCACCTGACCAGTAATCTGGATAGCCTGGATCAGGGACTAGCATGTGTTCACCTGGATTCATTAAACACATAGGCAGCTCAACAAGCCCTGCTTTTCCGCCAAATAAAATGGCGATTTCTGTTTCAGGATTTAAATCAACATCATATTCCCTCTTGTAAAATTCAGCAGCGGCTTTTTTCAAAAAAAGCTGGCCTTGAAAAGGAGGGTATTTATGAAAATCAGGCCGGGTTGCTGCTTCCTTCAAAGATTCTACAATGTGAGGCGGCGTCGGCTGGTCAGGGTTTCCCTGGCCAAGATTAATAACGTCATGCCCTGCGCTCATATATTCTGCCGCTTTTTTCGTTAATGACGCAAAAAATTGCTCGGGCAGTGTATGTAATAATGTCGAGTACTCAAATTGCTTCATCTATTCACCTACTTAAAATTTTCTTGCAATTTCAGTCATAAATATATATATTATTGGTCAAATTGTAAATATATTTGGGGGAATGAACATGTCTTCTTATGAACCGCTAACAACCGAATCTGCGGTGGCACTTGTGAAAAACCTTGGTTTGGTGGAAGAATCTGAAACAATTTTATGCAATGAAATTGGCGATGGAAACTTAAATTATGTTTTTCATATAAAAGGAATAGAAAAAAGCCTTATCGTAAAGCAAGCGCTCCCTTATGCGAAAGTTGTCGGCGAAAGCTGGCCGCTTACTCTTGAACGCGCTGATATTGAAAATCGGGCTCTTCGTTTGCAAGGAGTGTTTGCACCCGATTATACACCTAAAGTCTACTATTCAGATCGGGATTTAGCTATTACGATTATGGAGGATTTGTCTCATTTAGAAATTGCCCGTACAGGTTTAATTAATGGAAAAGATTATCCATTAATTGCCCGGCATACAGGTGAATTTATTGCCCGCACGTTATATGGAACTTCAGATTTTGCAATGGGCCCACAAGAGAAAAAAAATCTTCAAAAAACGTTCAGCAACCCAGAACTTTGCAATATTACAGAAGGGCTTGTATTTACAGACCCATTTTTTGATGCTGAAACAAACAATTTTGAAGAAGCCTTGCGTCCTGACGTAGAAAAGCTTTGGAATGACTCTGCGCTAAAGCTTCAAGCTGCACAGTTAAAACGGCTGTTTTTAACTTCGGGCGATGCGCTTTTGCATGGAGATCTTCACACAGGAAGCATCTTTGCAAGTGAAACAGAAACGAAAGTGATTGATCCAGAGTTTGCTTTTTATGGCCCATTCGGATTTGATATTGCTCATTTTACAGCAAATTTATTGATGAATGCTTTGTCACGTGAAGAAAATCGCCGCGAGCCGCTTTTCGACCATATTGTTACCGTTTGGAATGTATTCAACCGTGAATTCACGCGTCTTTGGAATGAAAACAATACAGAAGCATTTGCAGAAACAGAAGGCTACCTCGATTGGCTTTTAGCAGACATTTTCGAACAAGCTACCGGTTTTATGGGACTTGAAATGATCCGCCGGACAATTGGTCTGGCACACGTAAAAGACTTGGATGGAATGATGGATGATGAAAAACGTTTAACAGCAAAACGCCGTTCTTTATTTATCGGTGCCCGGCTTGTAAAAGAGCGTGCCACTTATAAAACAGCTGAACAGCTTGTTGCCGCTGTAAAGGAGGTTCTGGCATGAACATTCCACAATCTGTAAAATGGGAAAACGGCACTATTCAACTGCTAGACCAGCGTAAATTGCCGCATGTCACTGAGTATTTAACACTTGAAACCGTTTCTTCCGTTTTTGATGCCATCAAATCGCTGGCTGTCCGCGGTGCTCCAGCTATCGGTATTACCGCAGCGTTTGGTGTTGCCCTTTCTGCGTTAAAAACACCTGCTGAAAATGTTCAAGATCTTAAAGAACAAGTTTTAATTGACAGTGGCTACTTATCTCAATCCCGTCCTACGGCAGTGAATTTATTTTGGGCACTAAACCGCATAAATGAAGTGGTTACCCGCTCAACAACTATTGAGTCGCTACGGGAAGATGTTGTGGCAGAAGCTCTTAAAATTCAAGCAGAAGATGAAGCGGTAGGACGTTTAATTGGCGAGCATGCCCTTCAGCTTTTCCAGGACGGAGACCGGGTGATGACGATTTGCAACGCCGGGTCGATTGCAACTGCTAAATACGGCACAGCTCTTGCCCCTTTTTTCCTGGCAAAAGAGCATGGCATTAATTTATCGGTTTTTGCTTGTGAAACGCGCCCAGTTTTTCAAGGCGCCCGCCTGACAACCTGGGAACTGATCCAGGCAGGTATTGATGTGACGCTAATCACAGACAGTATGGCTGCGCACACGATGAAAACAAAAAAGATTTCTGCTGTTATTACAGGAGCAGACCGAATTGCAGCAAATGGCGACTCTGCGAATAAAATTGGAACATTTGGGCTTGCAGTACTGGCAAAATCATTTGGCATTCCATTTTATATTGCAGCGCCTCTTTCCACGTTCGATCTTGCAACGCCAAACGGAGAAGCGATACCAATCGAAGAACGTGATCCTTCTGAAATCACTCACGTTAACGGCTTAAACATAGCACCCGATGGCATCCGCGTTTTTAATCCGGCCTTTGACGTAGCGCCGGCTCACCTTATTACCGGCATAGTGACCGAAAAAGGTGTAATCAAGCCAAATGAACAGGCTATTGCTGCTTTGTTCCAATAAAAAAAACGGCCTTCGAATCATTTTCGAAGGCCGTTTTTTTATAATGGAATTGCTGCAAGCAAGCCGTTGTATAATTTCATAAAAATCAAAGCAAGCAAAAGACCAAAGAAAATCCAGAATGAGGCTATAAATACAATGATGCCAATGATCTGGGCAGTGGTAATATGCGGACTAATTTTGTAAACAAAATAAAACACATAAACAATTGAAGCAGCGAGAAAAATAAGGATTGTTCCGATTGCCGATGAAAAGCTGATTAACGAAATAAGCCCTCCGATAAAATAAATCACTACTCCAAAACGAGTTTTATTTAGCAGCTCCCCGTTCGAGTCTTTTGAAAAAAAGAGGAGCGCCATCTCATTTGCTGTATTGGCTAAAAGCTTTAAAGTTGCAAAAATCATTGTAAATAAAACCATCAAGCCGCCGATCACGACCAGGTTAATTTCGGTTTTGGTAAATATGTCAAGCATGGTGCTATACAAATTTGCTTTTTTCAGCATATCGACAAAAAAGGCCTGTCCGTACATGGAAAGAGATAAGCTGAAAAGCAAAATGGATAAAAGAGGCATATAGCCGGTTAAGTATGAATTTTTCATCTAAGTGAGTCTCCCCTGTCACAATCAGTCACTGTTCATTATGCAAGAGGTTGATTGTTATGACAAGTGATTTTCAATCTTTTTTGGAAAAATTCATACAGTTCTTTTGATCTTTTCATGATTTTTTCTTGTCGAAAAAAATTTTTTTATCAGTTTAAATGCTGTATTTCTACATATTTATTATCTTCAATTAGGTTTCCAAGTACGTGTAAATTTAAGAAATGCACAATTAATTTTTTTGCGCTATAATTTGAACCATGCATAAAACCAATAAGGGGGGATTTTTTTGTCATCGCTTCATTGGGCCATTCTCGCTCCTTTTATAATGGCCGTATTTGTTCCTTTTTTGCGAAAAAAAGCAGCATCTATACATACAGGCTGGTTTGTTTTAATTTTACCAGTTGTTTTATTTGTTTCGTTTCTTCAATATCTTCCTTTTACGATGAATAACAACTCTGTCACAAAAACGGCAGCCTGGATTCCATCGCTTGGTATTGACTTTACGGCATATGTTGATGGGCTTAGTTTGCTGTTTGTTCTTCTCATTACCGGAATAGGTGCACTCGTTGTTTTATATTCAATTTATTATCTTTCTAAAACAAAAGAAAGCTTGCAGCACTTTTATGTGTATTTGCTCATGTTTATGGGCGCTATGCTCGGCGTTGTTTTGTCAGATAATGTCATTACACTGTATATGTTTTGGGAATTAACGTCTATTTCTTCTTTTTTGCTGATCGCCTACTGGTTTGACCGCGATCGTTCCCGATATGGCGCTTTAAAATCCATGCTCATCACAGTTTTTGGCGGTTTAATGATGCTTGGCGGATTTTTGGTTTTATCAATCATGGGCGATACATTCAGTATTCGCGAGCTTGTTATAAAAGCACCTGACTTAAATAACCACCCGCTTTTTTTACTCGCTATGGTTCTTATTTTGCTTGGGGCTTTTACAAAATCTGCCCAGTTTCCATTTTACATTTGGCTTCCTGATGCAATGGAAGCGCCTACTCCTGTTAGTGCTTATCTGCACTCCGCGACAATGGTGAAAGCGGGCATTTATTTGGTTGCCCGTTTTAGTCCAATTTTTGCTTTTTCAGGTTACTGGTTTTGGATTGTGAGCGCTGTTGGTTTGTTTACCATGGTCTGGGCTTCCTTTAACGCCGTAAAACAAACAGACTTAAAAGGAATTCTTGCTTTTTCAACTGTCAGCCAGCTTGGTCTGGTTATGTCTTTGCTTGGTGCAGGTTCTGCAGCACTGCACTTTGACTCGCTCGAAAACAATTTATTTACAGCGGCCGTGGTTGCCGCAGTGTTTCATTTAATTAACCATGCTACTTTTAAAGGCAGTTTATTTATGGTTGTTGGGATTATTGACCATGAAACAGGAACCCGTGATATTCGAAAACTTGGCGGGCTTATGAGTTTAATGCCTGTAACATTTACTTTGTCGGTCATTGGAGCTTTTTCAATGGCGGGGCTTCCTCCGTTTAACGGCTTCTTAAGTAAAGAAATGTTTTTCTTATCCATGGTTCAGCTAACCGAACTTAATTTGTTTAACATGCAGACATGGGGTATTTTGTTTCCTGTTTTCGCCTGGGTCGGCAGCGTCTTTACATTTGTTTACAGCATGATCATTGTCTTTAAGGTGTTTTCCGGAAAGTTCCAAGCAGAAAAACTGGAGAAAAAACCGCATGAAGCACCTGTTGGCATGTTGATTTCCCCTGTTGTTCTTGCAGTTCTTGTTCTTGTATTTGGGCTGTTTCCGAATTTGCTGTCTTACAGTTTAATTCAACCGGCAGCAGCGGCTATTGTTCCTGCTCTTCTTCCGGCGGGTGAACAGCTAGATGTGCATATTACCTTTTGGCATGGAATTACAACCGAGCTGCTTATGACGATTGGTGTTGTAGCTGCCGGCTTTCTTCTATATAAGTTCATGTCGAAATGGATCGGTTTATATAACTATTTCCCGGGAAAAGTCACACTTAACCAATTCTACAATGCGGGGCTGTATACAGCAGAGCGCGGATCCAATGCCGTAACTCGTTCTTACATGACCGGCTTTATCCGAAGCTATCTTGTTTATATTTTTGCTTTTTTTATTGCAGCGCTTGGGTTTACTATGTGGGCAAAAAATGCGTTTCGATTTGATGCTTCAACAACTTCCTCAATTGGTGTTTATGAAGCTGTATTAGTTGTTGGTTTAATTGCAGCCACTTTGACCATTTTACTGGCAAAGTCCCGTTTAACTTCCATTATTGCCCTTGGTGCCGTAGGCTACACTATTTCTCTGTTTTTTGTTATTTTCCGCGCACCCGATTTGGCTTTAACACAGCTGGTGATCGAAACGGTTTCAACTGCTCTTTTCTTGCTTTGCTTTTACCATTTGCCAAAGTTGTCACGCCATGAAGAAAAAAGGCGTTTTCAAGCTTGCAATGCGCTTATTGCAGCCGGTGTCGGCATAATGGTAACATTGATCGGCATCTCGGCGCATAGCTCAAAATTTTTTGAGTCAATCAATGAATATTACATTGAAAACACCTATAAAAAAGCAGGCGGCGAAAACATGGTAAACGTCATTCTCGTTGATTTCCGAGGTTTTGATACATTGTTTGAAATTGCCGTTTTGTCGGTTGCCGCTCTTGGCATTTATGGATTAATTAAATTGCGTTTAGAGAAAGGCGGCGAATCTTCTGAAAACAAATGATGTTATTTTTCAAACAGTCGCCAAAGTCGTTTTTTTCATCATTATCTTTTTTGCTGTACATTTGTTTTTTGCAGGCCACTATTATCCAGGAGGTGGCTTTGTCGGCGGTTTGCTTACCGCCGGTGCGATTGTATTGCTTCTTTTAGCGTTCGATATAAAAACAGTTACGCATGTGTTTCCCATTGATTTCAAATGGCTGATTGGCCTTGGGCTTTTGTTTTCTCTTGGAACAGCTGCTGGCTCTCTTTTATTTAACGTTCCTTTTTTTACACATGCGTACAATTACTTTTATTTGCCGCTTTTCGGCAAAACATCGCTGCACACCGCGATGCTATTTGACTTAGGTGTGTATTTTGTTGTCATCGGTGTAACCATGACCATTATTCAAACGATTGGAGAGAGCGAATAATGGAAATTTTAATGTGCGTTGTAGCAGGGCTGCTTTTTGCAGCGTCTGTTTACATGATGCTATCGAAAAGCTTGCTTCGAATTATTATCGGTACCGGGCTGCTTAGCCACGGCACTCACTTAATGCTGTTATCAATGGGCGGCCTGAAAAAAGGCGCAGCCCCTGTTCTTGGTGAACATGCGGCTTCTTATGTTGATCCTGTTCCGCAGGCACTTATTTTAACAGCAATTGTTATCAGCTTTGGCGTTACAGCCGTTATTCTGGTTATCGCTTACCGTGCTTACCAGGAACTAGGAACGGATAATATGGATCAGTTGAGAGGAATCGATACGGATGATTAATTTACCGATTTTGCCGATTTTCATTCCTCTTGCTGCTGCCATTGTCTTAATTTTTTTATCTAAAAATGTGGTTGCCCAAAGAGCCGTTTCTGTTTTTGCTTCGGCTGCCACTGTTCTTGCCGCTTTTATTGTTATGTTAAAAGTGAAAGATGATGGCATACAAACTGTAGACATGGGCAGCTGGCCGGCTCCGTTTGGCATTACGCTTGTATCGGACATGCTCAGCATTTTGCTTGTGCTTACCGCTTCCATTATTACACTTTGTGTGGTTCTTTACTCATTCCGCTCCATTGGAAGCGGCCGTGAAGCTTTTTATTATTATCCGATCGTGCAATTTTTGCTGGTTGGTGTAAATGGCTCTTTTACAACAGGAGATATTTTTAACTTGTTTGTATTCTTTGAAATTATGCTGATGTCGTCATATGTTTTGATTGTAATCGGGGGCACAAAAATTCAGCTGCGGGAGTCGATTAAATACATTCTTGTTAATGTTATTTCCTCTGCTATTTTTGTTATTGCTGTAGGGTATTTATACTCTGTCACTGGATCACTGAATATGGCGCATATTTCATCACGGATTGCAGAGATTGGAACCGATCCTATTATCACCGTGCTTGCTATTTTGTTTTTAATTGTTTTCGGCTTGAAAGGCGGCATTTTTCCGCTTTATTTCTGGCTTCCTGGTTCTTATGCTGCCCCACCTGCACCGGTTCTAGCTTTATTTGGTTCATTGTTAACCAAAGTGGGAATTTATGCAATTTTGCGTACATACACGTTGTTCTTTTTCCATGACCAGCCGTTTACGCACAATATTTTATCGCTTCTCGCGCTTTTAACCATTGTAGCAGGAAGTATTGGAGCTCTTGCTTATCGTGATGTGAAACAAATCTTAATTTATAACATTATCATCGCGGTTGGCGTATTGCTGTTTGGAATTTCCCTTATGACAGAGGATTCGATCGCAGGAACTGTGTTTTATCTTATTCATGACATGATTATTAAAGCGGGGCTTTTCTTGCTTGGCGGTATTATGATTTACATTACAGGCACTTCCAGCCTTTCAAAAATGGGCGGCTTAATCCGCCAGTATCCGGCTTTAGGTTGGACATTTCTTGTTGCAAGCTTTGCTTTGGCCGGTATTCCGCCTTTATCTGGATTTGTTGGAAAAGTACTGATTGTCCGTGCGGGATTTGAAGCCGGCGAATACACCGGAGCTATCGTGGTTCTGCTTTCCAGCCTTGTTGTCTTGTATTCAGTGGTCAACCTGTTTATGGCGGTTTTTTGGAAAACACCTGAAACGCCACTGCCAAAGGGGAAAAAACAAACCATTTCGTTATTTATTCCAGCAGCGGCGCTTGTTGCCCTTTCTGTTTTATACGGGGTGGGAACAGAAGCCGTTTATCCTTTTGTGATGCAGGCTGTTGATGCACTCATCCATCCGGAAATTTACATTGACGCCGTGTTAAAGGAGTAGATAATATGGCTTTTCAAATTTTATTAAATGTTTTTCTCGCAGCTTTGTGGATGTTTTTGCAAGTTTCCTTTAGCGCCCGTACTTTTATTATCGGTTATTTACTGGGCATGCTTCTTATGCTGGGAATGCGCCGTTTTTTCACAGAACGCTTTTACTTGCATCGCGTATGGGCCGTAATATACTTGTTTTTGCTTTTCTTAAAAGAACTGGTTAAAGCAAACCTGGATGTTCTAAAACTTGTTCTGAGCCCAAAACTAAAAATGCGCCCGGGCATTTTTGCTTTAGAAACAGAGTTGAAAACAGATTGGGAAGTGACACTGCTGTCAAATTTAATCACGCTTACCCCGGGCACCCTTGTTATCGATGTGTCAGACGACAACAAAACGCTTTACATTCATGCCATTGACATTGGTGATGTAGCAGAAGCAGTGGATAGCATTAAAAACTCATTTGAAAAAGCGATTATGGAGGTGAGCCGGCGATGATTGAAACGGTGCTTTTCTTTTCACTTTTTCTTTTAGCTCTTGCGATGCTTGGCCTTATTTACCGAGTAGTCAAAGGTCCGACTGTGCCGGACCGGGTAATTGCTTTAGACGCAATGGGAGTTAATCTTGTTTCTATTACAGCAGTTCTTTCCATGCTTCTTAACTCTCATAATTACCTGGACATTATTTTGCTGATCGGCATTTTAGCATTTATCGGCACTGTAGCATTTGCCAAGTTCTTGGAGAAAGGCGAGGTAATCGAATATGACCGTGATTAGTGACGCTATTATCGTTATTTTCCTGCTTGCTGGATCGTTTTTAAGTCTCGTAGCAGCGTTTGGCCTTATCCGCTTTCCGGACGTTTATACGCGCAACCATGCAGCATCTAAAAGCGCCACGCTTGGTGTAATGCTTGTATTGCTTGCTGCTTTCTTTTATTTCCTTTTTAAAAATGAAATCTTTAGCTCGCGTTTATTGCTTGGCATTGCTTTTTTCTTTATTACCGCTCCTGTAGCCGGCCATTTAATCAGCCGGGCAGCTTACAACTCTGGCGTGAAAATGTGGGAAAAAAGCGTACAGGATGATTTAAAGTACAAAAAAAGTCACGAAAAAAAACTGCCTTAACATTAAGGCAGTTTTTTTATTCATACAATAAATCTTCTTCTTCGCCATTTTCCTTGTAAATGGTTAGTATTCCTTCGCGTTCATTCACATATTCTCTTGCTTCATCCAAAAGCTCTTCCTTTGTTTCTGCTGATAATAACGGGCGTTCTTCTTCTTTTGTTGTAAGAACCCATTGACCTTCTTTAAACTCTACTTCATAATGAGGGCGGACTTTCTCTTCTTTTCCAACAGCACTTCGCGCCCTATCAATGGCAATGGCAATAGACCGCCCTTCATCATTTCCGTCTTCAAGCAAAGCATTGGCAATTTCAATTGCTTTATTGCGCACATCACCTGGAAGGTTTTTCATAGAAGCTGGATAATCTGTTTTGCTCCATGGCATCGTTATCACTCCTTGCCCCCCTTTTTCCCTTGTCTTAATTAGCTGAAACCTTATTTTTTTGAACGATGGCCATTGTGCAGCGCGACAAGCAAATCAGTTCTTTTTTTTCATCCGTAATTGAAATTGTCCAAACCATTGTTGTTCGGCCGCGGTGCTGCACTTCTGCCGTTGCGGTCACTACTCCATCTTTTTTTGCTTTAATATGGTTTGCGTTAATTTCAAGCCCAAAACAAGCTTCTTTTTCCAAGTCAATCAGCGCAGCTGCCCCAATGCTTGCAGCTGTTTCGGCAAGCGCAACCGAAGCGCCTCCGTGCAAAAAGCCAAACGGCTGCCGCGTCCGTTCATCCACCGGCATGGTGAGAACGGCACGCCCGCTTGTTACTTCAACAACCTTAATGCCTAATGATTCAAGTAATGTATTTTTTGTTTGGAACATGTTTTTTCCTCCTTTTAAAAAACACCCGTCTTTTAAAAAGACGGGCGTTTCTTTATAAAATCATTGCTGCTATCCAGCCAAACAAGAGAACTGGAAGGTTGTAATGAAGAAAAGTCGGGACAACGGTATCCCAAATATGATCATGCTGACCGTCCGCATTCAATCCAGCTGTTGGACCAAGTGTGCTGTCGGATGCGGGCGACCCTGCGTCTCCAAGCGCACCGGCTGTTCCAACAAGCGCAATAACCGCCATTGGGCTAAAACCAAGTTCCAGAGCAAGCGGGACAAAGATCGTTGCAATAATTGGAACAGTGGAAAAAGATGAACCGATGCCCATTGTAACAAGCAGTCCTACTAAAAGCATCAAAAACGCACCGAGCGCTTTGTTTCCTCCAATAGCTGCAGCAGAATTTTCCACCAGAGTTTCCACATCGCCTGTTGCCCCCATCACATTCGCAAAACCGGAAGCTGCAATCATAACAAATCCAATAAAAGCCATCATGCGCATGCCATTTGTCAGCATCTCATCTGCTTCGCTCCAGCGAACAGCCCTGAAAATGTATAGAACAAGAATGCCAACAAGAGCGCCAAATATCATAGAATCCGTCCACAGTTGTGCGGCAAGCGCTGCGGCAATGGCTACTCCTGCTATTATCAACCCAAATGTGGAGTACGTTGCTTTACGTGTATTTTCTGTATTTGAAGCCGTTATGGAAGATTCCTTGTAGACACGCGGCTTTCGGTAAGAAAAAAACACGGCAATTAGAAGACCGACAACCATGCCCGCCGCCGGCAGCATCATTGCTTGAGGCACTTCGTCAATTGTCGCTTTCATTCCGCTTTCCGTTATGTTTGAAGCAATAATCTCATGGAAAATTTGCCCGAATCCAACTGGCAGCAGCATATAGGGTGTCACAAGTCCAAATGTTAACACTGTCGCTGTTAAACGGCGGTCAATCCGCAGTTCATTCATTATTTTTAAAAGCGGTGGAATAAGAAGCGGAATAAACGCAATATGAACCGGCACGACATTTTGTGAAAAACAAGCCATAATTAAAATAATAAATAAAAGCAATGCTTTTGGCAGTTTTTTCGACCGTGCTTCTTCCTTTTTTCCAATAAACTTTAAAACAAACTCCACGAGCGCTTCCGGAAGGCCCGTACTTGAAATAGCTACTGCAAATCCTCCAAGCATCGCGTAGCTAAGCGCTACATTTGCTCCTCCGCCTACCCCTTCTGAAAACGAGGCGATTGTGCCATCTACACCTAGTCCGCCCATTATCCCGCCAACAAGTGCACCTGAAATAAGCGAAAAAACAACGTTGACGCGGAGCAGGCTTAGAACTAGCATGACGGCTACAGCAAAAACAACTGCATTCATTCCTATACCTCCATACTTTAATCTGCTAAATTACTAAAGAACCGTTTAAACAATAGCAAATTGCCTGCTCTTTTGTCAATATAGTTTTTTAGAATAATATTTTTCTCTTTTTGTTTATTCGCTTTCTACCTCTGATAAAGCCAGGATAGCCAATGTGCGTGTCATAACACCCGGTGACATTTCAGCACTTCCGGCAATATCCAGATGCACCCATGGCGTATCTTCAGCAAATTCTCCAATAAATCCTCCTCCCATGATGGCATGGCCGTCACGCCCTGGTGAATTGTTTAAATCAGCCACATCGCTGCTGCGAATTCGTTTTTTATCGTGCTCTGTTAATGGCAGCTGCCAAATCATTTCACCCGATTCCCGTGATGCTTCCAGCACTTGTTCAAAAAACGGTTCATTATTTGTTATGGCACCTGTTTTATCTTTTCCAAGCGCGATAATTACACCGCCTGTTAGCGTGGCAACATCAATGATTTTTCCGGCGCGCTGCTGCTTTGCATATGTAACGGCATCCGCTAAAACCAGGCGTCCTTCTGCATCGGTGTTTTTTATTTCAATGGTTTTGCCAGAAAGCGATGTAATCACGTCGTCCGGTTTAAACGCATTGGCGCTGATTACGTTATCTGTTGCCGCTATCACTGCCATAACAGGCTGATCCGGCTGCAGTTCCCCGATAATTTCCATGGCGCCAAGTACGGCTGCTGCTCCGCCCATGTCTGTTTTCATGCCTACAATGCCTTCTTTTGATTTGATAGAATAGCCCCCCGTGTCGAAGGTAATTCCTTTGCCAACAAAGGTTAGCACATTTTCCCAATCTTCATGCGGCTTGTATTTTAACGTGATCATTTTTGGAGGGGCAACTGATCCCTGTGCTACGGCTAAAAAAGCGCCCATGCCGATTTTCTCCATGTCTTCGCGTTCCAAGACTTCAATTTCAAATTTATATCGGCCGGCAAGTTCTTGAGCATGATCAGCAAGATCTGAAGCTGTCATCATATTGGACGGTGTAGCTGTTAAACGCCTAGCTGTGTTTGTACCCATGGCCATTGTTTGCCCGACTTTACATGCGGCTTTTACTTCGGCAGGGTCAGATTCAGTGAAAACAAGAACAGACGTTAATAACTTTTCTGGTTCATTGCCCGGTGTTCGATAGCCTGTATAGTGAAATTGCGCTAAAAACCATGCTTCAAAAACAGCTTCTGCAGCTTCTACTGCTGTTACGTTTTCTGTTACAAATGAATCAAGAATAACAGCGATCGATTCCAGGCCGCTTTTTTCCGCTAATTTTGCCGCTTTTGTTACGGCTTCATGAATTACATGAAAATCCGTTTCTTTGTCTTTGCCAAGCCCTGCAAAAACAAGCCGTTTTGCTTGTAAATAGCCCAGTGTTGGAACAATAGCTGCTTCTCCTTTTTTCGCTGATACATCACCGTTTTTCACAAGCTCTGTTAAATTTCCGGAAAAAGCCTGGTCAAGAGGTTCCAGTACGCCTTCAAACTTCAATGGTTTATCAAATAAACCTACGAGAACGGCGTCTGCTGCTGTTTCCGTAAATGGTCCGTTTTTTACTGTAAACATTTTGATCACCTCAGTGCTATTATAAAGTGAAAACGCGGCCAGCGCGATTTCGGCGCTTAGCGCAACTGTGAGGGCAAACAAAATAAAAAATAACAAATTCTTTTAAACATAAAAAAACGACCTTAAAAAGGCCGTTTTAAAACATTTGATATCCTTTAGCACGCAATAGGCGCATAACAAATCCACTGCCTACAGCGCCGAGAAAGCCGCATAATAGAATCGTAACATCAACTGGCTGCAACCCTGTAATCCGTTCGCTAAGCAAAGCAAACGACTCACTGGCATGAAATAGATAATCAAATGAACTAATATTGTCAACAATTGCAATAGTGACAAGCGGATAAATAAAAGCCATAATCCATGTCATACGCAGCAACATATTTAAAATAAAGCCAATACCGAAAAAAAGCACAAAAAACAGCAGTGCGGATACAAGTACGGTCGCAATATGCATGAAACAATTCCCCCTAAACGTATACTTATAAGTGTACTGAACGCCCGCGGAAAGGTCAATGAGCGAAAATGTGACAAAAAAACACCAGATGCGAGGGGGATTCACATCTGATGCTTTATAAAAGTATTTCCTTAAAAGGAGAAAATAAACTTTTCTCTCTAAAGGATAACCAAATTAACGTTTTTTAATCACTCGCCTTTAAATAAAAAAACGGTAAGATGTATAGCCAAACTGCGGTCCCGGGTCCGGGATGTCCTGGCAGTTAAGCCCCGCTTTTTCAAACAAGCGGACAATGCTTTTTAAAAGCACAGACGTATCATGGCTTTTTTCCAAGTCCTCAACTGACATCCAGCGGGCATCCAAAAGCTCTCCGGCCCGGGCGACTGGTTTTTTTTCTTCCTGAAGCGCCATGTGAAAAATAATCATGGTATCACTGATTTCTTCATTAATCACACCTGATCTAATACCGGCCACTCCGCACACGACAGCATCAATGGATGTTTCTTCTTTTACTTCCCTTACAGCCGCTTCGTCCGCCGTTTCTCCTTTATCCACAAAACCGGCAGGAAGTGACCACTGCCCTTTTAATCCTCCATAAGCTTTTTTTACTACAAGCCAGCGCCCTTTGCTATCGATAACTACGCCTGCAGATGCAAGCCATACTTTTCCTCTTTTCATTTGACCTCTTCCTTTCAACAACGTAAAAAAGGCCTCTTTGTAAGAGGCCCTTTTTATAAGGTGGCTTATAGGAAATTGAATTTTCCTTTTTTCAAGACAAGAGAAGGACCGCCGATCATGAACAATGCACGGTTATCGATCATTTTCTTCATAAATGAAGCTTTTGTACCTGTTAGTTTTTTGTCGAATACAACACCGATAGCGTCGTCGTCGCCAAGTGAACAAACTGTTCCTTTAAGGTTCGGTACAAATGTTTCAAGATTGCTTTCGCCTTTAACCAGCTTTACTAAGTTACGCGCTACTGTTTCACCTTGCTGCATAGCAATTTGCGCTGTTGGCGGATATGGGCGGTTGATTTCTTCATTAATCATCAAAGAGCAGTCGCCAAGAACAAAAATGTCTTCTTGATTTGGCGCACGAAGGTCAGGATTTACTTTTACGCGTGCACGCATGTTTTCAATGCCTGATTTTTCGATAACGCTGTTTCCGCGTACACCAGCAGCCCAAACAATTGTGCCTGCTTTGATTTCTTCTGTTTCATCTTCGCCTTTTGCAACAATAATGCCTTCTGCTGTAGCACCTTTGATTGGTGTGCCGATTTTGAATTCAACACCTTTTTTCTCAAGCTGTGCCACCGCGTATTTTACAAGCTCCGGATCAAAGCCAGGAAGAACCATCGGCGCTGCTTCTATGCAGTAGATGCGGACTTTTGAATAATCAATATCATATTCTTTGCAAAGCTCTGGAACTCGGTTTCCAAGCTCGCCAAGAAACTCAATACCTGTGAAGCCTGCACCGCCGACAACAATCGTCAAGCGCTCTTCTTTTTTCTCTTCTTCACTTGCATATGTGGCAAATTGAAATTCAATATGGTCACGAAGCTGGCGTGCTGTATTTACATTTGAAATTGTGAAAGCGTGTTCTTTTAAACCTTCGATACCGAATGTTTCAGATTCGCCGCCAAGCGCTACAACAAGGTAATCATAGTCCACTTCGCCTGTATTTAAAATGACTTTCTTTTCTTCTGGTTTAATATCCTGTACTTCTGCACGGATAAATTCAACTTTGCTACGGTTGATTACGGCGTCAACATCGTAGCGTACACGGTCATGGTGCAGCGTGCCTGCTGATGCTTCATGAAGCCATGTTGTTTCATAGTGGTAATCATTTTTGTTTACGAGCACAATGTTTGCTTCGTCAACAGACAACGCTTTTTGAAGACGTGTTACGGTAACAAGACCACCATAACCGGCGCCTAGTACTACAATTTTCGGCTTTCTCACTGTCATCTTTATCCACCTCTATTAAAATATTCCCGCAAAGAATGTGATATTCTTCACGTACGTGTACAAAAAAACATGCTTTACTTTGTTAGAAAAGGGTAACAATGTGCATAACTAAATTTATCATAGACGTTTTCACACCTTTTTTCAAGCAATTTCAACAATTAATTCTCAGATAAGACGACTCTACAATTTTTTTGTATGATAGAGGAAAGGGAGGGGTTTTTTAGTGAAAGATATTACCATTATCGGCGCAGGTCCGACAGGGTTATTTGCCGCTTTTTACGCAGGAATGAGAGGGGCCTCTGTTAAAATTATTGAAAGCCTGCCGCAGCCAGGCGGCCAGCTGTCTGCTCTTTATCCGGAAAAGTTTATTTACGATGTAGCTGCTTTTCCGGCCGTGCGTGCACAGGAACTAGTTGACCGGTTGGTCGAGCAAATGAACCGGTTTCCTGTAGAACTTTGTCTGGAAGAATCTGTTCAAGAACTTCAAAAGCAGGAAAACGATGTGATCCGCCTTGTGACAGATAAAGGAGAGCATTTTACAAAAGCCGTCATTATTACAGCTGGCAACGGCGCGTTTCAGCCGCGCCGCCTGGAACTGGAAGGTGTCGATAAATTGCCCAATATCCACTATTTTGTACCGGACCTTTCAAAATTTGCCGATCGGCGTGTAGCTGTTCTTGGAGGCGGAGATTCTGCTGTTGACTGGGCTATGATGCTTGAACCTGTGGCAAAAGAAACAACAATTATTCACCGCCGTGATAAATTCAGAGCGCATGAGCATAGCGTAGAGCTTTTGCAAGAATCAAGCGTAAATATACTAACTCCTTTTGTCCCTGCTTTGTTTGACGGGCAAAAGCTTTACCTTGATGAAGTAAAAGGCGATCAGAAAAAAGTGCTTGAAATTGACGACTTAATTGTTAATTATGGGTTTATTTCTTCTCTCGGCCCAATGAAAAATTGGGGTCTTACCATTGAGAAAAACTCAATTGTTGTAAACTCCCGAATGGAAACAAATATAAAAGGCGTGTATGCTGCCGGTGATGTAGCGACTTACGAAGGCAAGGTAAAATTAATTGCCACAGGTTTTGGTGAAGCCCCGACTGCCGTGAATAATGCAAAGTCTTATATTGATCCTTCGGCCAAAGTCCAGCCGCTTCACAGCACTTCTTTGTTTTAATTTTTTCATAAAGGGTAAACAAGTGGCAAAAAGAGGTGCTGGGTCATGCATGTACTCGTTATTGGGGCAGCTGGGATTACAGGACGCCTTGTTGTCAGCAGCCTCGCTGACAACATTCAGCATCACGCAAAAGCCATGGTACGGAAAACCGATCAAATGAGCGATATGGAAAAGCTGGGGGCAAAGCCGGTACTGGCAGATTTAGAGCAAGATTTCAGCTATGCCATGAACGACGTTAATGCCATTATTTTTGCCGCAGGTTCAGGTTCTTCTACTGGTTCTGATAAAACAACGGCTATTGACCGAAACGGTGCTATTAAAGCGGTTGACCTGGCCGTTGCCCATGGAATTGAGCGGTTTATTATGCTTAGCTCATTTGGAGCAGACCAACCACATAAAGGCCCAGAAAACATGCAGCATTATTTACAGGCAAAACACGACGCCGATGAACATTTAATAAAAAGCGGTTTAAGCTACACAATTGTTCGGCCTGTTGCTTTAACAAATGAACCAGCCACTGGAAAAATTAAAGCAGCTTCCCGTTTGATGAACCCGGGTTTATTCATTTCCCGGGAGGATGTTGCGGAAGTGCTTGTTCAAAGCTTGCTTATAAAAGAAACAAAAAACCGTGTTTTTGACATTGCATCGGGCAGCACTCCTATTGAAGAAGCGCTAAAACTGCTTTAATAAAAAACCGTCCGGCGATTTTTTCCGGACGGTTTTTTGCTGGTTAAACAGCAGGCTCAGTTATTCTCTTTCCACTGGCATTTGTCCATGCCTGCACATTTTCTTCTCCAATAACTTCAACTTCTTGCTCGGTCTCCATTCGAACTTCTTTTACTTTCGCTCCTTTTAAATCAATTATTTGCCCTTTTTGCGGTGTGGAAATAATCACGGTGTTATGTTCCAAGCCTTTGCCTTGCAGCGTAGCAGAATGCTTTACAACAATTCCTTTGCTGAATCGGGCATTTTCGTCAAACTCAAGGTGAATACCTGGCTTTGCTGCTACAAACTGTTTTTTGTTTTGTGCTTCTACATATACAACTTTTTCTTTAAAAGGCTTTTCTGCAAGAATGGTCCGGATAACAACCGGGTCGTGGTCACTGGCCCGTCCGTGCTCTTCCATAAATTGCGAGTTAGTGTGAACAATATCTACTTCTGTTGAAGCCGCCAGATTACGTGATACCAATATATGATCGAGCACTTGCGCATTTCCCTGGTATGAATACGTAAAACGCTCTTTTGCTGGCACTTTTTCAATCATGTTCGTTAACAAAGAGCTTTTTAATAAAGCTAATGTGTCCGTAAATTCAAAATCGTTATAGTCGCCAACAAGTACGATGTTCGCTGCTGGATTTTCCTTTTTTACTTGTTCCACAAACCCGCTTACAATGGTCGCCATTTTTTTGCGTTGCTCTTCACTGCTTAAGACAGGCGGCTGATTTTTCCCAAACAGCGGCTGGTCTCCCCCTTTAGAGTTAAAATGATTGGCAATCACAATAACTTGTTCACCCTTAAAGGAAAACTGGGCAGCAAGCGGCTTTCGGCTATTTTGAAATGCGATGTTCTGCGGGTCAATTCTTCCCGGGTTTGCCGTTAATTTTCCGTCTTCGTACTCAACTGCTTGCGCTGCCGTTCCTTTTGGTGCTTTTACAAGCTGCACCCGGTCCGGGTTATAAAGGAAACCAACCCGGATATTTCCACCGGGCTGTCCGCCATCTTGTTTGTTTTCCGGGGCCACATCTGTATATTCATACGCTGGGCCGCCCAGTGACTTAATTGCAGCAATAAGTGCCGCTGCACTTTGAGACGCATCCGTTACGCCGGAATCGGCCGGGCCGTCATTATCCTGCACTTCTGTGACGCCAATAATATCAGGAGACTTCATGCTGTTTACAATACCCGCTGCAAGACGGCTTGTTTTATTGGCCCCTGACACTGTTGAAAAGTTTTCAAGATTATAAGAAGCAACGGTTAACTTGTTTTTTGTTTTTGTTAGCGCTGTTTCTTCTCCTGCCAGCCCGCCATCTGCAAGTTCCGGAACTTTAGTTGCCAGCACTTTAAAATTGCTGTAGCCGTAGCTCATAACACCCATTACGTTTCCATTAAAGTAATCACCTGTTTTGGCCACAAATTTTGGGTTGTTTAAATCTAAATGGATGCGCTCCGGATTAAAATCATTTTCGGTAATGCGCAGTGCGCCTGACAACGTATTGGTTTCCATATTCCCCGGCACAACTACCACTTCGCCGTAACGCTGTGGTGCCACTACTTTCGGGTTGTTTATCTGCACAAGCATGCCTTCCATGCTTTCAAAAAAGTCAATGCCATCTTCCTCGGGATCAAACACCTCAAATCGGTCGTTATCAATAATTTTCCGCGGCACAATACGATTTTTATTTAATACAACTGGCTCTGGAAGCTTTTGTCCAAATGCTTTTTTTTCAATCCCAGTAGCATTAATTTCTGTTACAGACAAATCCGTTTGCATTTTTTCTGAATAGCCTTCGAGCACCCATTCTTTTACGGTTCCGCTAACGCTGACTTTGTCTCCTGCTGTTACCCCATGCGCCGCTTTGTAAACAAGAATGCCTTCAGATGTTTTTTCGTTATCGTCCGGCGTCAGGCTTTGCATGTAAAAATTTCTGCTGTCGACTACCCGGGTAACAATGCCTTCTACAAGTTCCACTTGCATATTTTGATAAGGAGAAATATGGCCTGCTCCTTGAATATCAGAAATTTGTACGGTTCCTGTTTGAACCGGCTCTGGCGGCGAAGCTGGTTCACTGCCCTCAATTTCAATAGCAGTTGGGTCTTTAAGACCTGGTTTTGTAAAATAAGGTTCCAGTGAGCCTGTTACTTTTATTTTTTTTCCGAGATTATTCGGGTTCTCCAACAAATTAATCCCTGAGCGAAACCCGGATGTTAACTGGACAGGCATAATGTTAGTCGCATCCGTTTCCTTTGCTGAATCAGCAATTGCGATGTTTGTTGTTCCATACTGTGCTGAGTCGGTTGTATAACGATTTTCCGCCAGTGTATAGCCTACAATATATCCTTCTACTGTAGCCGTACCCGCATTATTAGCAATCGCTTCTGCCACTGTGATGCTTGCTGCTTTTACTGTTGGCTGGGATGGAAGAAAAGCACCCAGCGCTACCATTATGACTATCCATACTTGTCCTGTTTTTTTCATAATGAAAAGCTTCCTCCCTCTTATTTTACCGTTTTTCTTTAAAACCCTTTTTATCTTAAATTACTTTCTTATTGTAAAGAACAAATTTTACAGAAAATTTAAATAACTTTAATATACAAAAAAAGTTGTCACTCTTTATCTGTCTCTTTTATTAGTCCTTTTGTTATAAAAATATTTTTCCGGTTCATACTAAAGAAAAATACTGGAATATACGAGGTGAACCTTTTGTATAATGACATTTGGTTTTTAAAGGTTGTCTTTACTTTTTTTCTGCTTTTTTTTATTGTGATTCCATTGGTTTTGATTATGATCATAAAAGTAAAACAACAAGTTTTACATAAGTTTATGAATGCAAAGATTGAAACTTATTTTTTTAAATGGACAGCGGCAAAAACAGCAGCCAAAAAACGCCGTACGGGGAGTTGATCCCACAGTACGGCGCATAAAAGAAGTTAGGTATTTTTTAACCTGAAAGAATGCATTTTATGTTATTCAATATATTAATGATAGAAACAAGAATTAATACTTTTACATAAGCTAGCTTCCTTGTATGTGCTTAACAGCTTAGCATTTTGTTTTTTGAACTTAAGCAATTCAAGCACATTTCAAAATTAAATTGAAGAAGCATTTGAGATTTAATGACTGTCTTACGTATGTTGTTGATACTTTCGTTTACTGCCTGCTGAGTTTATTACTTTTCATATTATGTTAAGATTCACGCACTAATATATTGGTGAACAAACCTTCCTTTAAAAAAGGCCGCACAGGTTTAACAGAATAAGGAAGGCGATTGTACTTAATCGCATCCATATACACTTTTCCTCCGCTGCCGTCAAACTGATTTGCTACAATAAGACCCCTTACTTCAGCACCATTGGTTATTTTGAAATTAGCGTTTGGAGCATAAAAAAGGGAAGGATACAAATCAGAACCTACCTCGGCGCTGTTCCCCACGGTAACGCTTGTGCCCCCTGTGAATACATGCCCTTCAACCACCCCGCTGCCGCCCAGGCTAAGAGCCGCATTTTCCGCGTAAAGCGACCCGTATATTTTGTTTGAACCGCCTATGGAGATCGACGGTATTTCCGGTGTTAATTTATCGTCTTCTATGTACATAACTAACTTTTCCGTGTCTGCTTCCGTGTTTTTGTTGAAGTTAATTTT
>JAPSKG010000177.1 GCA_031177795.1 Domibacillus sp. | reverse complement strand
AAACGCAAAAAAAATCACCAGTTTGTCTTTGTTGCAAGGAAGCGCCATTTCATTTACAGGCGGTTCTCTCGTAGTGGCCGCTTCTGTATTTGGATTGCCGATTCCGCTAACACAAGTAACCACCTGTGGAATCCTTGGAGTAGGAACCGCTCAAAGCGGGTTTGGCTTATTCCAAAAAGGCATTATTAAGCGGATCATGCTCATATGGACGATTTCGCCCCTTTTCTCGCTTGTGGTTTCTTATTTTCTGATAAACCTGCTCGTCGATTTGGATGTCTTTAACCTGGTGGTAATTTCAAGTGCTGTTATTGCGGCTATTGGCTCTATTAAACTAGCCCAGCATGTACGACAAGAACAGCGCTCTATTTACAATGAAGGTGAAGGGATTTAATATCTCCCAGAACAAGATAATGAAAAAAATAAAAATACCTTCCAGACAAAGCTGGAAGGTATTTTTATTTTAAAATCCTGGCTCTGTTAAACGTCGTTGTTGATTTTCTTGTTAAACAACGGGGCAGGTTAGTGGAAGAAGAATTGAAACATCATTGGTTCGGAAAACGTATAAAAGAAAATTTTAAAAAATGAAAGGATTTAATTTAATGGACGATATTGATAACAAACAATCTGACAACCAGGAAAAATCGTCTTCAAGTCCACTTAGTAAATTAATTAAACGTATTTGGGTTGTTTCGTTAGCTATTGGTGCTGCGGCAACTATGTTACAAGACAAATTTCCGTTTAAGGAAATGTTTTGGATGATCTCTTTAAGCTCCCTGGTCCTTGCTTTTTCTTGTGCTGTCATACTCTTTTAAAAAAACTTCGAAATAGTAGAACGTACCCTTTATACAATTGCTACCACAGTGTTATTGTTTATGAATCCTCATTGGTTAGACATTCCTGCTTATTTAACCAATGATTATAAAGTGGTTGAAGGGGTTCCTACTGAATTTAATTATAGAAGTCCCTATAAGGCGGGTAGTTATTTACATATTAAGGTTCAAAATGAAGAATTGAATTTGCCAACAAGCGTTCCAGAATCACATTCCAATAGATGGTTTGTCATTCACTATCTTCCCAATTCAAAGTTCATCATGGACTACAACATTTTAACCAACCAGGAAACGCTAGAAAAACTGAAAAAGGAATAACTTTCTATAAAGATTGTTATGGTGACCCTTATTAAGCTAACGGGGGCAAGAGTTTAAGAACCGGCTCCTCTTCCAGCCGGTCTTTTTTCTTCCTCAACTAAAGGAGCAGGTTAGTTTAATAAGCAATATCTTTCAAAAGCGATTAATTCAAACAGAAAAAGCAAGCCCAGGCCTGCTTTCTAAAATTGAAAATGGATTTGTAAGTTTAAGATTCAACATTTTTTATATTTTAAAAATGGTCCCTCAAATGGCCAATTTTTTGAGTGTTTTTTCTTTGTCTTCGGTTGTACAAGATCCTCTGGCACTTCTAAAATAATTGAATGGAGATCCTGATAATCCTGTTTTATGTTTTCAATATAAAGCAGACCGGTATCAGTTTGTTTGGCTTCTTTAGTGAATTCCGGCCATAAATCAATATAAGGCTTTCCTATAATAGCAGCATTTCCTAACTTTTTTGGAAATCCTCTCCACCACGTATTACCTATAGAAAACTTTGATTTTCTCATTTCACCATAAAACGGTTGTAATTGATCAGAAGCTTTTAACCAAAAGCGCTTTAATTCAGTAGACCATCCAGGCTGGTTCATTACTTCCTCCAAAAACTCCATAGTGATATAAGAAGCTCTAAAACCTTCACGTGTGGCACCTATTTTAGGCGGGATATCGATGTCTATATAAGTAAAAGGTTTACTTGGATACCAAACAATTCCTTCACGCAAATATTCAGAAACAAACTGAATAAAATGTTCTTTTCCTTTTTCGACCAGTTTAAATTGTGGCGGCTCATAAATTCCATATCTTCTAGGTAATGCTTCAGGTATTGTTGATTCAATTAATTCTAAAAATGCTTTAAAGCCATCTTTTATAAAAGTGTGGTCTTTCATGAACCACCATGTCATTTGGTGACAATCTGGCTCGTCTTTTACTTTGATGGTTTCTAGCCTTTTCACGCCAGTTGAGGGAGATATTTTTCCTCGTTCATCAAAAATAATTCCGTGTGATGATTGCGCAAGTATTTTAGAAATTTTCTTTAGTATCTGAAATGCTCGTTCAGGTGCGCCGAAAGGTTCTAAAATAAGTTCTGTAAAATACCTAATGCCCGGAAGTTGGCCAACAACTTCTTCCGGTATATCTTCTTCCATTACTTCTTGAGGATAACCAATCATAATTTGCCAATTTGGACCTTCAAAGATGATTCCGTCATTCTGCCGTTTAATACTTTCTTGGTTAAAAATTTCATTCTCAAATGAAGTTTTTTTTGCAGACCATATGCTAATGTCATAACTCATTTTTTCATTCCTTATTTAAATTAATAATTACACTTAATTTTAATGAGCAAATTTCCATAATTAAATACTAAAACCATTCTAAATAGGACTTATTTATTATCCCGAAATATGATAACTACTATTCAGCAGGTATTCACTACATTTTTCCTCTTTAACTAACGGGTGCGATGCTTTGACAAGGCATCGCCTATTTTGGTTTGATTAACGAAGCACATTGTGAAATGTTGTACTTAAAGTAATGGGGACGATTCTTTTATAATGAAGGTCGCTTTTTTCTTCTTCAAGTAACGGGGCAGGATAGTGAAAGACATTGAAGAACTGATGAGTTAGTATTTTTGTTTAAGAGTGGTGATATATTGGTGAAAGTGGAAGGAATGATTCTCCTTTTAGTTGCAGTTTTATTAATTTTATTTGGAGTATATTTATGGAAGAAAGGAGACTCGAAACAATCATTTTTGGATGCTTTAGTTAATGTAGTAAGTGATATATTCTCTTTTCAATGGATTGTTTCTTTTAGTTATCGTGTTTGGGCTGTATTTTTATGGCTAATTGGTTTTGGAATATTGATAACATTTTTATTCGCAACAATCAGTAATTGGTTTTAATACAATTTTAAAGAAAAAGGAACTCGTATAATTTTTGCTTCTTGAACTAACGGGGGCGTTAGTTCAAGAAGGATTGACAAAAAGGACCTCATAAAAGTTATTTTTTGTTTTGCTCAAAAGTCAACATTATCGTTTAACAAAGCCAAAATCTTAAAAAGTAAACAGCCGTTTTGTGAAAAACTCTTTTCCATATATACAAACTTACAAATGTTTGATCCGATGTTTGCAGTTATCGATGAATTTTTTGATTATATTCCATCTTCCCTGTTATAGTTCTTCTTAAAAAAACGGGAGGCAGCATTTTGCCTTTTCTCCCCCCTCAAAAAATGAAAGTCATTTATCTGGCATAAACGGCTAGTTGTTAAGAAAGGATGGTAAAATTGAACATTCCGCCGCTCTCTACTATATTGATTAAAAATATACAAATTTACGCAGAAAAAGCGGTTATTAAAACCGGCTACCTTTTTTTAAAAAACGGAAAAATAGCTTCATTTGGTCCAATGGAAGATTATTCAGAAAAAGAATCGGTAAATGAATTCATCGACTTTTCTGACCTGCCAGGCTACAAAGCCGTTCCGGGAATGATTGATCTTCACATTCATGGAGTCAACGGCGCAGATACGATGGATGCCACTCATAAAGCACTTACTGTTATGGCTGAATCTTTGCCGAAAGAGGGAACAACAAGCTTTCTTGCCACTACGATTACGCAAGAAACCGCGGCAATCGAAAAAGCCTTGCAAAACGCTGGCGATTACATTTCCCATCAGAGGCCTTCAGGATCTGCCGAAGTTCTTGGCATTCACCTGGAAGGGCCTTTTATCAATTCATCAATGGCCGGTGCCCAGCCTAAACAATACATAAAAAATCCAAACCTGGCCTTGTTTAAGGAATGGCAAGAATTAGCGAACCAGCAAATTAAAGTTGTCACACTGGCACCCGAACAGCCAGGAGGAATTGAACTTATTCAACACTTAAAGCAACAAGGCATTGTGGCTTCAATCGGACACTCCAATGCCACTTATGAACAAGTAAATCAAGCGATTGCTGCGGGCGCTTCACAAGTAACACACCTTTTTAACCAAATGACAGGCCTTCATCATCGAGAACCGGGTGTAGTCGGCGCCGCTTTATTGAGAGAAGAATTAAAAGCAGAAATTATTGTGGATGGCATCCATATAAGGCCTGAAGTCATTAAACTTGTTTTTAACCAAAAAAAAGAAAAAGGGCTTATTTTAATTACCGATTCAATGAGAGCAAAATGTTTAAAAAACGGCATATACGAGCTTGGAGGACAAGAGGTGGTCGTTGAAAACGAAAAAGCCACGTTAATGGACGGAACTCTTGCAGGCAGCATCTTGAAAATGAACCAGGCAATCCGAAATATTATATCCATAACAGGCTGTTCCCTGGAGCAAGCCATTGAAATGGGGTCTTTAAACCCAGCTAAACAACTTAAAATAGATGATAAAAAAGGCAGCATTGAAAAAGGAAAAGATGCGGATATTGTCATCCTTAATGAACTAAATGAAGTCATGCTTACAATTTGCCAGGGAAAAATAGCTTACAATCAATTGAATGTTTAACATGAGAAGCCCTGAATTAAATGCCGCCAACTTCATCATAAAAAAGCGTTATCCTTTGATAAGGATAACGCTTTTCAAAAATGATCTTATAAAACGCCGTCCATTAGTTTCCCGTTGCCTGATGGGCCACTTTCACGCGTTTAATAAAAAAGGAAAGCACCATTCCGAGAACCGCCACAATCACGGCAAACACAAATGCATCTTGAACACCTTCTGTAAAAGCCAGAAGCTGATTGGCCGGGTTTGCTTTATCTTGTACCCCGTTCATAAACGTTTCCGCACCGGACGACAGGATGGAAATGGCGACGGCGGTGCCGATCGCTCCTGCCACCTGCTGCAATGTATTCATAATCGCCGTGCCGTCCGGGTACAATTCAGGCGGAAGCT
>JAPSKG010000176.1 GCA_031177795.1 Domibacillus sp. | reverse complement strand
ATCCCGGCGGAGGAACTTGAAAGGATGGGTGCTGAATGACTAACATTGTTTTTATGGGAACACCCGGGTTTTCTGTTCCAGTGCTGGAAAAATTGATTGAAGATGGTTATCACATACTTGCTGTGGTTACACAGCCAGATCGCCCGGTAGGTCGCAAAAAAGTTTTAACACCCCCTCCGGTAAAAGAAGCAGCATTAAAACATGGACTTGCAGTTTTGCAACCGGAAAAGTTATCAAAATCAAGTGAATTAAATCAAATTATTGGCTTGAATCCTGACTTGATCGTAACTGCGGCTTACGGCCAGCTTTTGCCAAATGAGTTGCTTGAAGCACCAAAGTACGGATGTATTAATGTTCACGCCTCCTTATTGCCGGAACTCAGAGGAGGCGCTCCTATTCATTACTCTATTTTGCAGGGCAAGAAGGAAACAGGGATCACGATTATGTATATGGCAGAAAAGCTTGATGCAGGTGATATTATTTCGCAGGCGTCTGTTGAAATAAAAGAAACCGATAATACAGGCTCTTTACATGATAAACTAAGTGAAGTCGGCGCAAAACTTTTGTCAGAAACAATTCCAACGATACTAAATGGTACATCTTCTCGTACTCCGCAAGATGAAGAAAAAGCAACGTTCGCGCCCAATATTCGCCGGACAGATGAAAAAATCGACTGGTCTCGCACTGGAGAAGAGCTTTACAATCAAGTGCGCGGACTTTACCCGTGGCCGGTTGCATACACAACGTTATCAGGTTCCATTGTGAAAGTTTGGAAGGCTGAAAAAATTCAGGGCAAAGAGGGACAGCCCGGAACCATACTGGCGCTAGAAGATGATGGCATTATTGTTGCCACGGGTTCGGATATAGCATTAAAAATAACAGAGCTTCAGCCGGCAGGGAAAAAGCGAATGATTGCCCGGGATTATTTGCGGGGAACAGGCGCTTCTTTAAAGTCCGGCATGGCGTTTGGAGAATAATATGGGAATATTGAATGTGCGTGAAGTAGCGCTTGAGTTAATTGATGCTGTTGAAAAAAGCGGTTCATACAGTAATTTAATGCTGAATAGCGCGATCGAAAAAAATAAAATTTCTGGTCGCGATGCAGCGCTTTTAACAGAAATCACATATGGAACTATTCAGAGAAAACTCACCATTGATTTTTTCCTGGCGCCTTTTTTAAATAAAAAGCCAGAGCGCTGGGTACAGAACTTACTGAGATTATCTCTTTATCAAATGGTTTATCTTGATAAAGTACCGGAACGTGCAGTTATTCATGAAGCAGTCAACATTGCAAAAAAACGCGGTCATAAAGGAATCGCCAGCATGGTAAACGGAGTGCTTAGATCTATTCAGCGTGAAGGCGTACCAGATACAAAAACCATTAAAGATGATGCTGAACGGATCTCGATTGAAACAAGCCATCCACTGTGGCTTGTAAAAAGGTGGATTCGAGCATATGGAAAAGAAAAAACAGAAGCGATGTGCCAGCATAATTTAACGGCTCCAGAACAAACTGTCCGTATTAACACGCTGAAAACTAGCCGTGACGAAGCGATTCGTGTGTTAGAAGAAGAAGGGTTTGAAGCAAAAGCAGCAGATATATCGCCATTTGCTATTCATATTGCCAGAGGAAATGCCGCACGCTCACAGCTTTTTAAAGAAGGTGCCATTTCCATTCAAGATGAAAGCTCAATGCTTGTAGCTCCCGTTTTAAATGCAAAACCGGGTCAGCGTATTCTTGACATGTGTTCGGCGCCAGGGGGCAAAACAGCTCATATTGCGGAACTGATGAATGGAGAAGGCCACATTGATGCTTTAGACATTCATGCGCACAAGCTAAAGCTTGTGGAGCAAAACGCAGAACGCTTATCACTTTCCAATATCCATGTTCAAAAGCAAGATGCACGGAAAGCCGGTGACATTTTTGAACAGGAAGCTTTTGATGCGATTCTTGTTGATGCGCCATGTTCAGGGCTGGGAGTTATACGCCGAAAACCAGATTTAAAATACGCAAAAACGGAGAAAGATCTTGAAAACCTTCAAGGCATACAACTGGCTATTTTAGATGCCGCTGTACCTCTTTTAAAGGAAAATGGAGTGCTTGTATACAGTACTTGTACGGTCGATAAAGAAGAAAATGAAGGAACTGTCCGGGCTTTTTTAACCAATCATCCAGAATTTGAGCCGGTTCCCCTTGAAAACATTTTAATCAAGCCGGATAACACAATGCTTCAATTATTCCCGGACGATTTTGGCGGCGACGGATTTTTCATTAGTAAATTTAGAAAGAAGGAAAACTAATAAATGACAACAGCAGCAAAAAAACAAACGGAACCGCAGAAGCCATCGATTTATTCACTGGAACTTCATGAACTGAAAAACTGGCTTTCCGAAAATGGAGAAAAACCGTTTCGTGCCGATCAAATATTTGACTGGCTTTATATAAAACGGGCAAAAACAGTAGAAGAAATGACCAACTTGTCAAAAGAACTTCGTGAAAAGCTAAGCAGCCATTTTACCTTTACAGCATTGAAAACAGCTGTACAGCAGGAATCCGCTGATGGAACAATCAAATTTTTGTTCGAGCTTCATGACGGCTATTCAATTGAAACAGTGCTTATGCGGCACGAATACGGAAATTCGATTTGTGTTACCACTCAAGTTGGATGCCGAATTGGGTGTACATTTTGTGCCTCAACACTTGGCGGTTTAAAAAGAAACCTGGAAGCCGGCGAAATCGTTGCCCAGGTGGTAAAAGTGCAACAAGCGTTAGACGAAGTGGGAGAACGGGTCAGCTCTGTTGTTATTATGGGAATTGGTGAACCATTCGATAACTACGATGAAATGATGTCGTTTTTGCATATTATTAATCATGAAAAAGGATTAAATATTGGGGCTCGCCATATAACGGTTTCAACAAGCGGAATTGTTCCAAAAATTTATAAATTTGCGGATGAAAAAACACAAATAAATTTTGCTGTTTCTCTTCATGCACCAAATGACGAGCTGCGTACAAAATTGATGCCCATTAATCGCGCTTATAAACTAAAAGATTTGATGGAGGCAATTCGGTACTATACTGAAAAAACAGGACGGCGCATTACCTTTGAATACGGTTTATTTGGCGGGGAAAATGATTCGGTAGAACATGCAGAAGAACTTGCGGCATTGATTAAAGGAATTAAATGCCACGTTAATTTAATACCGGTTAATTACGTTCCAGAGCGCAACTATGTCCGTACTCCTCGCAATAAAATTTTTGAGTTTGAGAAAACGTTGAAAAAAAACGGTGTCAATGTAACAATTCGCCGTGAGCAAGGAACAGATATTGATGCGGCATGCGGACAGCTTCGGGCGAAAGAGCGTGCTGGCGAAACGAGGTGACCAGTATGAATGCAGTTTTTCAAACGGACCGCGGGCGAATACGCACTCATAATGAAGACAACGGCGGTGTTTTCCATCATAACAATAAGTTGTGGTTAGCTATAGTTGCCGATGGGATGGGCGGCCACAATGCTGGTGATACCGCAAGCCGTATAACCATCGAAACGCTTGAGAAACGATGGAGCCAAACAGGCGCTGGTATTTCTTCACAAGATGATGCCCTAAATTGGCTGAAAACTATTATTCTGGAGATAAACCAGGAAATTCTTATACATGCAAACACTCACGCTGATTGCAACGGGATGGGGACTACCCTTGTTGCAGCTTTATGCACAGAAAAATTTTGCACAATTGCAAGCATCGGCGATAGCCGGTGCTATTTGCAAAGTGAGAATGGATTTACACAAGTTACGGAAGATCATTCACTAGTGAACGAGCTTGTAAAGTCAGGGGAAATTACGAAAGAAGCAGCCGAGAGCCACCCGAGAAAAAATGTTCTAACACGTGCACTTGGGACTGATGAAAAACTAGTCGTCGACTACAGAACCATTGTGTTTGAAGAAGGTGATGTTTTGCTGCTTTGTTCAGATGGGCTTTCTAACAAAGTAACGGCGGAACAGATGCATCAAATTTTACAATTGGAAGACCCACTTTCCTCAAAAGCAGATATACTCATTCGCATGGCCAATGAAAATGGGGGCGAAGACAACATTACAGTTGTGATACTCGAGCATTGTGCCAGCAGTGAAAGCGGGTGAGGAAATGTTAATTGGCAGAAGTTTAAGCGGGCGCTATAAAATTGTTCGTACCATTGGCGGCGGAGGCATGGCCCATGTGTATTTAGCGCGTGATATGATTTTAGACCGTGACGTGGCAATTAAAGTGCTTCGTTTTGACTTTGCTGGAGAAGATGAATTTTTACGTCGTTTCCAGCGTGAAGCGCAAGCAGCCTCAAGTCTTGCTCATCCAAACATTGTAAGCATTTATGATATTGGGGAAGAAGAAAACATTCACTTTATTGTTATGGAATATGTGGATGGAATGACTTTGAAAGAATTTATTCAGCAATATTCACCTCTTCCATATGAAAAAGTAATTGATATTATGAAGCAAATGACGGCCGCAGTTGCTTTTGCCCATCAGCATTCAATTATTCACAGAGATGTTAAACCGCATAACATGCTTATTGATCATGATGGTACAGTGAAAATGACCGATTTTGGTATTGCTATGGCCATGAGTGCCACATCAATAACACAAACAAATGCCGTGCTGGGATCTGTTCATTATATTTCCCCTGAACAAGCTAGAGGCGGTATGGCAACAAAAAAGTCGGATATTTATGCTTTGGGCATTGTTATGTATGAACTTTTAACTGGTGAGCTTCCTTTTTCAGGAGAAACGGCAGTATCAATTGCATTAAAGCATTTGCAGTCTGAAACTCCTTCTGTAAAGCAGCTTTATCCGGGCATTCCGCAAAGCATTGAAAACATTGTAATGCGGGCAACAGCAAAAGACCCGTTCCACCGCTATACAAGTGCTGAAGAAATGGAACATGACTTGGCAACTGCTCTTGAGGAATATCGAGTAAACGAAAAAAAGTTTACGATTCAAGAAGATGATGAAGCAACAAAAGC
>JAPSKG010000175.1 GCA_031177795.1 Domibacillus sp. | reverse complement strand
GCAGCGTGCAGCTACTTTTTCAAATTTAGATGCACTTTTCATTTTTCTCTCACTCTCCTTGTTTTAATCCATTTTTGCATTGTCTGGAATGAGATTGGATACAGCAACAGCACAATAGCTCCTGCTGCATAAGAAAACGCAAATTTCAGCGCATGCGTAATCATGGCAATCGTGTAGCTTTCCTTAAGTGGAAATTGGAAAAAAGTCAGTGCAAACACTAAAAAGCTTTCATAGTTTCCTATGCCGCCTGGCGTTATTTGAAAAGCTTGCCCGGCGATGGTTACACTGTTAGCAAACACAGCAGCCAAAAAAGAAAGATCTGCTCCTATTAACTTGACCGTTCCATAAAGAACACCCGCTTCCAATATCCAGCTTAAAAAGGTGCAAGAAACAATGAAAACTCCTTTTTTTCCGGAAAATGCCCGTCGAAGCAATTGGCTTTGCTTGTGGAAAAATGCCGGAGCATACCGGTGCACGGCAAAAGAAACCACCAGGCCTGTGAAACAAACCGTTGCAAACAGCCCCCAAGAAAGGCGGACCGGGATTTTTAAGGCCCACAAACCCGCAGCAGTCATAGCTATTAAGCAAAGCATATCCAGAAGTCTCAGCACGACTACCGAATGAAATGCTTCCTCATCTTTCAACTCTTTTTCTCGTATACTGGCAATTTTGGCTCTGACAAGATCCCCCGCTTTAACAGGAAGCAGATGGTTGATGAATAAGCTGTATAAAATGCCAATCAAGCAAGTGGAAAAGCGGATTTTGCCTTTTAAATAAAGCGTCCATGCAGCTGCTTTTAAACAAAAAGACAAAAAATATAACAGCAGGATACCGGCAAGAACAAAAGGATGAGCAAGCAATTTTTCAATTGCATTGCCCAAATGCTGTTTATCAAAAAAATAAAGGGTTAAACCAGCAAACCCTGCAAGGATAAACCCTGCTATCAATTTTTTAAAGAAACGCTTCATGCTCTTTTGCCCACCTGATCGTTTCAGCAAGCCCTTCGGTAAATTCCATTTTCGGCTCGTAACCAAGCAAATGCTTGGCTTTGCTGATATCCGCCCATGTTTTCATTACATCTCCTGCCCGGGCAGGTTCCTTGCTTATTTGTACATTGGGAAAATGGCGGCTCAATTCTTCCAGCAGCAAATTCATCGTGACAGGCTTTCCATACCCGATATTGTAAATTTCATTTTGGGCTTTTGTTGTTAATGCAAGATAAATCCCGCTGATAATATCATCAATATAAGTGAAATCCCGAGATCTTCCTTCACCAAACACGGTAATCTCTTCCTCATTCAAAAGCTTTTTGATAAATTTCCCAATCGCCATGTCCGGGCGGCCCCAGGGACCGTAAACAGTAAAAAAACGCAAAATGTTTATTTGGTAGCCATATAAGTCTTGATAAGCATGGCAAAACGACTCCGCTGAAAATTTGGCGGCAGCATACGGGGATATTACATTTCCGGTCGCCATTTTTTCAGTGAAAGGTCCTTCTTGATTTCCATAAACAGAAGAAGACGACGCAAACACTATTTTGGAAACGCCTGTTTTCCCTGCTGACTCAAGTACATTAATGGTTGCTTTAATATCATAATCCACATACTCAAGCGGTTTCTCAATGGAATAAGCAACTCCCGGCAAAGCAGCTAAATGAATAACCGCATCTGGCTGAATCCGCGCAAACTCAGCAGCCGTTTTTACCGGATCCACTAAATTTACGTTACTGAAATAAAAAGAGCCATATGTTTTGATGGTAGCCAAATGAATGTTTTTTCTTTTTACATCGTAATAAGGATGAAGACAATCAATTATGTATACCTCATGGCCTTGTTGCAACAACTTTTTGGACAGGTGGCTTCCAATAAATCCGGCTCCGCCTGTAACAATAATTTTCAAACATAACACCTCGGTCACTAGTCAGTAAAAAAGCTCTTTTACTATCTTATCAATCCTTTAAGGCAAAAGGAAAAAAACCTTGTAAAATCAACAAGGTTTTTTTACCCAAAAGCTGAATTATTTCGCTTTTTCAATAACAGATTGCAACGTTGCTTCCAATTCTTTAACTAAAGGCTCTCCTGCTGCTTTGTCTTTTGCTTTAGCTGCTTCAAGGTATTTCTGTGCTTTTTCAGTTAATTTGGCATATTCTTCTTCACCAATTAATGCTTTAATATCTTGCCCGATCACATCGATAAACAAAGCACCTTCTAAAGCCGTGATAACGGATTTGTCTTCGCCCCATGCTTCAATGCTTTCTTTATACTCGTCAATGGCCGTTTGAGCAAATCCACGTACAAACGCTTTGTTGACTTGAACAGGATCCAATGTTTTTACGTCTGTTTGTAAATCAAATTGTTTTTCAATTAGTGCAGCATCTTCTGGCGAATGGTTTGTTAAGTATGTTGAAATAGACTGATAGAAAGCCCATCCTTCTGCTTGTTCCACTTTTGCCAGCTGCTCATCTTTTTTCGCTTCTTCAGCTGCTTTTGTTGCATAGCCGTTTGGAATAGCCCCTGTTGCCAAGTAGAAAGTTTTCATCATTGTTTTATCTACTACTTGTTTGCCAAGCTTGAACCCAAGAAGATCATCCGCTTCAACCGCTTTATCGATTTCCGCAAATCCGCCAGCAATTACATCCACCATTGTAGTGCCATTGGCAGCGTCACGTTTTTCTACTGTTGATTGAAGGATGGCGTAAAATTCTTTTGCTTCTTCCACTTCTGCTTTCACAACTTCTTTATCCGCCCAGTTTTCTTCTACTTCAGTAAATTCATGCTTCATTGTTGTATAGAATACTTTTTGCATTAACTTATCAAAAATTTGTTTTACTACAACTTTATCCATAGAGCCGTCTTTTCCAGCTGCCAGGGCTGCTGTAATTTGCTCATCATGCTTGCTTTCAAGTTCAGCATCACGCGCTTGAACTAAACCTTGGAAGTTAGTTGTATAAAGCTCGGTTACTTTATCGAAATCAACTTCTTTGCCTTCTTTGGCTTTATCTAACTCTGCTTTTGCTTCTTCAAACACTTGAGCATAGTTTACTTCTTCTGTTGCTGCTTCTTCTGCAGCTGGTTCTTCTGCCGGTGCTGCTTCTTCTTTTGCAGTTTCTTCTGTTGGTGCTGCAGATTGCTTGGCTTCTTCGCCACCGTTACAAGCCGCTAGAAGTGTTGCGCTTGCTCCAACCATTAAAAATTTTGCAAAAATACGGCGTAACTCTCTTTTTTTCATCTTACGATCTCCTGTCTGATTCGGTTATGTATTTTGATAATGATTTTCATTCACATTCTGAATTATAAAGAGAACGATTTTCATTGTCAATAAGATTTGCGAATTATTTAACTTTTTTATTTGACAGGTGGTATTAATTAACGTAATCTTTTCTTTTTCCTAAGCCGGTTTTTGGATAAAATAAAAAAGCAGCTTAGTTGGACTAATACGCGTTGAGAGGAATTTTTATGAACAATATCACAATCATAGGCGCGGGGCATGTAGGTTTGCTGACGGGTGTTTCTTTAGCAGATGTTGGCCATCAGGTGATCTGTTACGACATAGACAAAGAAAAAATAAGCCAATTAGCAAAAGGGATTTCTCCTTTTTATGAGCCCGGACTTGATGAATTACTAAATAAAAATATTGCTAACGGCCGCTTGCTTTTTACGAGCAAGGCACAAACAGCTTTTTCACATGCTAATATCATTTATATAGCCGTCGGAACGCCCAAAAATAAAACAGGCGATACAGATCTTTCATTTGTTGAACAGGCAGCTGTGTTGATTGGCCAACATGCCGCTCAAACACAAGTTATTGTTGTAACAAAAAGCACGGTACCCGTTGGAACAAATGAAAAGCTAAAAAAGCTAATTGAAAAAAACACAGAAAATTTTTCTGATATTCGCATGGTTTCAAACCCGGAGTTTTTACGAGAAGGCAATGCGCTTCAAGATATTTACTTTGCTGACCGGATTGTTATCGGATCAGATTGTTCTTTTGCTGCTTCTATTATTGAAGAAATTAATCAACCCTTTCATGTTCCTATTTTTAAAACCGATTTGCATAGTGCAGAAATGATTAAGTACAGTTCTAACGCATTTTTAGCCATGAAAATCAGTTTTATTAACGAAATCGCTGATTTTTGTGAAAAAGCAGGAGCAGATATTGAAGAAGTGGCAGCTGGAATAGGGCTTGATTCTAGAATTGGCAGTGATTTTTTACATGCTGGTATTGGGTATGGAGGCTCCTGCTTTCCAAAGGATATGCAGGCTATGATAAGCATGATGGAAGAAGCCGGGGAAAAGCCGGACATATTAAAAGCAGTTGTGAAAGCAAACGGCCAGCGCCCTTTTCTTTTATTAAAGAAAGCTATAGACTATTTTGGAGTTTTGAAAGGAAAAAAAGCAGCGGTTCTTGGTTTGTCGTTTAAGCCAAACACAGATGATATTCGAGAAGCACCTTCCATTATGGTTGTAAACGAACTGCTTAAAAAAGGCGTCTCTGTTGTTGCTTATGATCCAAAAGCTATTGAAAATACCAAAAAAATTCTAGGCAGTTCCATTCAGTACGCAGCTTCTATTGAAGAAGCCATCACAATGGCAGATATGGTGTTTATTCACACTGATTGGGAAGAAATTAAAACGTTCCCTTTAAGCATATATGAAAAGAACATGAAAAATCCTGTTTTATTTGACGGAAGAAACTGTTATTCAATGGATCAAATAAAAAAACATAAGATTGATTATTTTTCTATTGGCCGTCAACCTTATTTTCATGCTTTTAACAAACAGGTTAAGCAAACTTCGAGTTCCTTAAAATAATGGATTTAAGCCTTGATAGAAAAAAGCCTTACGTTATTACATAAGGCTTTTTGGCTTTTTATAAAAAGTGAGTCGGCTGCATTGGTTATGTTGCACTTTTTTCTTGTTTCACTTGGAGCCGCAACTCTTCCAACTCGTTTAACAGTTTCATAACGAGCTCATCGCTGTGTTTTAACTGTTCATTTAACATCATAATGGTTTCTTCTTCCCACTTAAATGG
>JAPSKG010000174.1 GCA_031177795.1 Domibacillus sp. | reverse complement strand
GGGGTAGCAGGGCCCGAAACAGCCAACAACTCTTTTACGGGAGGGGCTTTAATTCCTTTGTTTCTTTTGGGAATTCCAAGTTCCGCTACCATGGCCGTGCTGTTAGGGGCTTTTGTTTTGCACGGCCTGCAGCCGGGACCGACGTTATTTGTGCGCCATGCTGATTTTGTCTGGGCTGTGATCGCAAGCATGTTTATCGGCAATTTGCTGCTTCTTTTCATGAATTTGCCTTTAGCCAAGTTCTGGGCAAAAATCGCAAGTATTCCTTTTAAATTGCTTTTTCCGATTATTATTGCGGTTTCCATTGTGGGAACGTACTCGATCAGCAACAGCCTTTGGGATGTTGGCGGCTTGCTTGTTTTTGGGCTTTTAGGCTACTTTTTAAAGAAAGCGGATATTCCGGTTGCTCCCATTGCGCTTGTTTTCATTCTTGGAAAAATGATGGAAGAATCGCTTTTGCAAACACTTGCCCTATACGGAGGAAACTTTTTAGAAATTTTTACACGCCCTATTTCCGGCACGTTAATGGCTTTATCGGTGCTCGCTATTTCTTTAAGCATGCTCGCTGGATTTAAAAACAAGAAAACGCTTTTAGAAGACACGGAAGTATAAGCAAAAAGCCTTGAAGCGGAGTTAAGGCCGTTTCAAGGCTTTTTGTTTTGTTTATGTGGCAGCATCTTCTTCACTGGAAGAATGCTGCAGCAATTTTTGGCGGACAAAATCCAAGTGTTTATACATTTGAAGAAATGCATCGTGAGGATCCCGTGCTTCAAGAGCGGCGTAAATGGCTTTATGGTATTCTACCGTGCGCTCTTTCTCCCTGACACGAATCAAGCTGTTTATTTTATTATGGGTAATCAAAAGGGAATCAATCATTCCTTCAATAATCGGGTTGTTCGCACTGTATGCAATGATCATGTGAAATTCTTTGTCTGCTTCGCCGTAGTCTCCGTCTTCACTGTTGGCAATCACGTCAATGGTGGCTTTTAATTTTTCCAGCTCTTTGTCTGTTATTTTTTCTGCCGCCATTGTCACAAGTCCGAGTTCCAAAGCCATCCGTGCTTCAATAATGGCCGGTACGTTATCGGTTGCCAGCGCCAGCATAACAGAAAAAGGATGAGTGCCAATTTTGCTGTTGAAAAAAGTTCCTTCACGCGTTTTTCGGGTAATGACCCCAAGCGTTTCAAGTGCGCTGAGCGCCTCGCGCAAAACAGGCCTGCTGACACCCAGCTCTTCCATCAATTCCATTTCAGGAGGAAGCTTGTCGCCAGGCTTTTTTTGGCCGTTTACCAGTAATTGAACAATTTGTTCCACTACTTGTTTCGAAAGGGTACTCCGGTGAACAGATTGAACTCCCAGCTTTTTTGATGAATCATCCATTATGTAACCTTCTTTCTATGCACTCCTGTTTATATATTCATATTGTAAGACTAATTATACAATAGTTCCAATGATTTGTATAAAGGAACCCGGCCACTTGTTTGCATACAAAAAAATGCGCCTGCTTGAAAGCGGGCGCATTTTTACTGGATACGTTTACCGAACAAGGCAAGGGCGTTTTGGATCAAACTTCCATCCAGGAACCAAGTATTGCATTGCGAGTGCATCATCACGCGCACCGAGCCCGTTTTCTTTGTAGAGCTGATGGGCTTTTTCAATTTGTTCCATATCGATTTCAACACCTAATCCAGGCTTGGATGGAACTTCTACCATTCCGCCAGCGATGGTAAATGGTTCCTTCGTTAAGCGCTGGCCGTCCTGCCAAATCCAGTGTGTATCAATCGCTGTGATTTTTCCGGGAGCTGCCGCTGCCACATGGGTGAACATCGCCAAAGAAATATCAAAATGGTTATTGGAATGCGAGCCCCATGTTAATCCCCATTCATGGCACATTTGCGCAACCCGGACGGATCCTTGCATAGTCCAAAAATGAGGATCTGCCAGCGGAATGTCTACCGATTGAAGCTGAATGGAGTGCCCCATTTGCCGCCAATCGGTCGCAATCATGTTGGTGGCAGTCGGAAGTCCTGTTGCCCGTCTGAATTCAGTCATGATTTCACGGGCGGAAAAGCCGTCTTCTGCTCCGCACGGGTCTTCCGCATAAGCAAGAACATGGTGCTGGTCCCGGCATAAACGGATGGCGTCTTTTAACAGCCACCCTCCGTTAGGGTCAAGGGTAATTCTGGCTCCCGGAAAACGCTCAGCCAGCGCGGTGACCGCTTCAATTTCTTCTTCGCCGCGCAAAACGCCTCCTTTTAATTTAAAATCGTTAAAGCCGTAACGGGCATGAGCCGCTTCCGCCAAACGAACAATGGCTTCCGGTGTCAGTGCTTCTTCATGACGAAGGCGGAACCAGTCGTTTTCAGCATTGGGTTCGCTTTTATACGAAAGATCGGTTTTGCGGCGGTCACCAACGTAAAACAAATAGCCGAGCATTTCTACTTTATCGCGCTGCTGTCCTTCTCCTAAAAGGGCCGCTACCGGAACACCAAGGTATTTCCCGACTAAATCAAGAAGCGCTGCTTCCAAAGCGGTTACCGCATGAATAGTAATGCGAAGGTCGAAGGTTTGCAGGCCCCGTCCTGCAGAATCGCGGTCTGCAAATTGCTTTCGAACTTTATTTAACATGTTGTTATAAGTGCCAATGGATTGTCCGACAACCAGTGTCTTCGCGTCTTCAAGCGTTTGGCGTATTTTTTCGCCGCCGGGCACTTCCCCAACGCCAACATTGCCCGAGTTGTCTTTTAATATGACAATGTTGCGGGTGAAATAAGGAGCATGGGCGCCGCTTAAATTAAGCAGCATGCCGTCATGTCCCGCCACGGGAATCACATTCATTTCAGTAATAACCGGTGTACCTGTTTGGATCGCATCTTTTGTTAATTGAGTTGTCATGTTTTTTCGCTCCTATCAATCTAGTTTTTTACTTGCGGTTTTAATTCCACTCGCTTAATTTCACCTACAAGGAACAGATAGCTGCAAATCGCTACCAGAGCATTGGCACCGACAAAAACAAGCGCCCCATTGAATGAACCTGTTGTGGCAATAATGTAACCAATGATAATCGGTGTTGTAATACCGGCAACGTTTCCGAATGTATTAAAAAGCCCTCCGCTGACACCGGACATTTCTTTTGGTGAAGTATCTGCGACTACCGCCCAGCCCAGGGCTCCAAATCCTTTTCCGAAAAACGCCAGAGCCATAACAAAGATTACAACGGCCTGGGCATCTATGTAATTTGCGGCTACTAAACTCATGGACATGACCATTCCGGCCACAATAGGCGTTTTACGGGCGACTGTTAAGGAACAGCCTTTGCGCAGCAAGAAGTCAGAAAACATTCCGCCTAAAATCCCGCCTGCAAATCCGCAAATAGCTGGAAGGGACGCGACAAATCCTACTTCCAAGATGGTCATGCCTCTTTCTTGCACAAGGTAAACAGGGAACCAGGTAAGAAAAAAGTACGTCAAAGTGGTGATGCAGTATTGCCCTAAATAAACACCGAGAAGCATGCGGTTTGTTAAAAGCTGCTTAACGTTTTGCCAGCTGGCCCCTTTTTCTTTTTCTTTCTTTTTTGCTGGTTGATCCATGTTCGTTAAAGCGCCGCCTTCTTCAATGTACTGAAGCTCGGCTTCATTAATTCGGGGATGGTCTTTTGGGCTGTGAAGCGCTTTCAGCCAGATGAAAGCAACAATGACTCCGACTGCTCCCATAAAGAAGAAAACATATTCCCAGCCAAATGTATACGTGATATAACCCATAATGGGCGCAAAAAGAACCGTCGCAAAATACTGGGCTGAATTAAACGTTGCAGCCGCCGTCCCGCGCTCATGGCTCGGAAACCAGGAAGCAACAATCCGGCTGTTGGCAGGAAAAGAAGGAGCTTCTGCCAACCCCACAAGGAAGCGAAGGCCGAATAAAATGATCACAGCTGTTCCGGCAGAACCTAAAAAGCCGATAAATCCTTGCAAAAGCGTGAACGCCGACCATAAAAAAATACTCCAAAAGTAAACTTTCTTCGAACCAAACCGGTCCAGGAGCCACCCGCCGGGAATTTGCCCTGCTACATAAGACCAGGCAAAAGCGGAAAACACATACCCCATCATCACAGAATCAAGGCCAAGCTGCCGGGACATATCAGATCCGGCAATCGAAAGGGTTGCTCGGTCCGCGTAATTAATGGCAGTCACTACAAAAAGCATAAACACAATCATCCAGCGTGTTCGTGTTTTTTTCTGATTGCCCGGTGCCGGGGGAGTTTCATGAAAAACTTTTTCCTGAGCGTTCATAAATCCACTTCCTTTGGATGCTTTTTTTGACAACGCTTTCAATGGTGAAAAATAACAGCAATTTTAGTTTACAGAAAACGCCTTTTCAAACGCAACACCTCTTTTTCGCTAATGAAATAACTTAATTTTTCCCAATGGTAAGACAAATAAAATTGTTTGTCAACGGGGTAAAATAAAATATTTTCGTTATTTTGGTGCGAAATTTTATGCATATTATCAGAAAGAAAAAGCGAAAAAAAAGTAAGCGAACCGTTCCAAATGCCAGGTGCCTGAGAAAAAAGAAAAAATAGTTGACCCAATGGTTTATTTGTCTTACAATAAAACAAAATAACAAGGAGGCTCACTTATGACTATTAACCGTAAAGCACCTACCGGGATCCTGGGTTTTCCAATTGCCCCATTTCAAGAAAACAACCGTCTTGATGAACAAGCTCTTGCCCAAAATGTCCAATTTTTGCTGGATGAAGGGCTAGAAGCCATTTTTGTTGCTTGTGCTGCTGCAGAATATCCATCACTGAGCAAAGCAGAATATGAAACAATGGTGGAAATCGCGGTATCTGTCACAGGAGGAAAAGTGCCGGTCTACACAGGCGTGGGCGGCAACATTCAAACTTCTTTGGAACTTGCCCGAATTTCAGCAGATAAAGGAGCGGACGGCTATTTAATTTTGCCGCCATATCTTGTGCCAGGGGAACAGGCCGGCCTTGCTGCTTACTTTAAAACCATTGCGGAAAGCACGGATTTAAATGCAATTGT
>JAPSKG010000173.1 GCA_031177795.1 Domibacillus sp. | reverse complement strand
TAAGCCCATTTTGTAACCGGAATATACCACATTATTTCTGAAATGGTTTGAAGCAAGAAAACTTTAAATGGGTCAAAATACTTTTGATGGGCCGATTCGTGGTAAATAACCGCATCTAATTCGATTAAATCCAACAAATCGATTAAAACCGTCGAAAGAACAATCGTTGGTTTTCTGTATCCATACGTAAAAGCAATTGGCTCATCACAATTAATAACTGCAATATCCTTGTTAACTCGATTATATTGACTATTTACCATTCTCGTGATTTCTTTATTTTTTGTTTGATTAATTTTTTTCTTTAATCCCTTTACATACAGAGCTTGCTGTATCACCTTTTTACAAAAAGCCAAAATTGTTAAGAAAATAAACGCATTTACCAGTATAGCGATCACTAAAAAAGGAAATGTACCTTTTTCAAAATAGCTTATGCAAAACTGAAACACGTTAATGGAAAAAACACTTCCGGATAGCAGGTTGAAAAGATACATTCCCATTTGAACAAATAAAATGCCGGCAAAAAACAAACCTACCCCAAACACTGACATTGTTTTATGTCTCCACATTGTTCAACTTTTTTCCTTTTTTAATTGGGTTAATTTTTGTTCTAAGCGTTCAAGTAAACTTTGATCTACTTTATCTAATGAGTCAAGCATATGGTTCACAACCAGCCCTCCAAACTCATCCAAAAGATTTTCCGTCAATTTCTTTGATTGTTCTTGCATGAATTCCTCTTTTGTTTTAACCGGACTGTAAAGCGATTTTCTTCCTTCACTTCTTTTTACCAAAAGGTTTTTATCAACCAGCCTGTTCATTACAGTCATAACAGTATTAAAGTTAATCGCTTTTTCTTTTTCGAGAATGTGTTGAACCTCTTTTATGCTTTTTTCTGAACCGCTCCAAAGTATATCCATAATCTTTGCTTCCAATGGGCCGAAAAACCGGTTTAACCCTACTTTATCGCTGTCAAAATGAAACTTATTGATCGTCAAATTCATCACCTTCCATTACATATTGTAGTGTAAAAATCAGGATCAATCAACAATGAATGGCGAAACAACTTTTGCTTGCATGCCGTTGCTTTGAACCAGTGGTTTAAAACTACCTTAAATGCCGCAAAAATTTCAGGTGCGTTTAAAAAACTTTTCCCCTTGAAAAAAAACTGCTTCTCCAACTGTTAAATTAACAATTGAAAAAGCAGTTTAATCGCGGATAAGAGATTTATTTCTTTATCCTGCTTTATGGATATCTATTTTTTTGCCTTCTTTGCGCCATTCTTTAAATTCAGCCGCTGCTGTAAAAAGAACATCCGTGGATGAGTTAAGTGCCGTTTCAAAAGAGTCTTGTAAAACCCCTATAATAAAGCCTACTCCTACTACTTGCATCGCAACATCAGCCGGAATTCCGAACAAACTGCATGCTAGAGGAATCAATAATAAAGATCCGCCTGCAACTCCTGAAGCACCACAAGCACATACTGCTGACAGCACGCTGAGAAGAATTGCCGTAGGAAGGTCTACTTGAATGCCAAGTGTATGAACCGCTGCAAGTGTCAAAACCGAAATTGTTACAGCTGCACCAGCCATATTGATGGTTGCGCCTAACGGAATGGATACTGAATAACTATCTTTATCTAAACCAAGATTTTTGCATAATCTCATATTAACCGGAATATTTGAAGCTGAACTGCGCGTGAAAAATGCTGTAAGGCCACTTTCCTTTAAGCACTTAAACACAAGCGGGTAAGGATTTTGGCGAATATACGCAAATACAATAACCGGGTTAACAACAAGTGCTACAAAAAGCATACAGCCAATTAAAATAGCAAGCAATTTTCCATAGCTTAGCAGCGACTCAAGTCCATTTGTTGTAATCGATTCAATAACTAATCCCATAATTCCAAGAGGGGCAAACTTAATTACCCAAGCAACAATTTTTGAAACTGCATCAGAAAAATTCGAAATCAGCGTTTTTGTCGTATCAGCGGCATTTCTTAACGCCAGTCCAAGAAAGATTGCCCACGCTAAAATACCGATGTAGTTTGCATTAACAATAGCGTTCACCGGGTTATCAACCACGTTCAGCAAAAGTGTTTTCAATACTTCTACAACACCGCCAGGAGGAGTTACACCTTCAGCGCCTTCTACAAGTATTAAGCTGACAGGAAAAACAAAGCTGATTACAACAGCAATCAAGCCAGCTGAAAAGGTTCCTAAAAGATATAGGAAGACAATCGATTTCATATTCGTTTTATGGCCGCTTTTATGTTGAGCAATGGCCGACATAACCAAAACAAGCACCAGTACAGGCGCAACGGCTTTTAAAGCGCCGACAAACAAAGATCCTAAAATCACTAAAGGTTTTGCAGCTGCCGGTATTGTTACAGCCAAGAGAATCCCAATAATCAAACCTATAATGATTTGTTTTACCAGGCTTACTTGACCCCACTTTACCAATATATTTTTCATAAATTTTCCTCCATTAAATGCTTTATTTCTTTGATGTACGACTAGCGCCAGTATCTTCCACCCCAAAAAGACAACTGTCTTTCTAACAAATAGTATTATAATCTTTTTTCGATATATTACAATATCATTTTCATTATTAAAAAATGTTGTAATTATTTGAACATTCTTATAAAAACAAGCAAAAATTTTATGAACGGATAATTACTCCGTGGACAAATACTTTTTCAAAAGAATTTCTACCTTCTATAACGTTTCGTCACTCTGACTGCACGGAAAATGCAGAAATCAAGGTTTCTTCCATTTTGCAGCCATGTTTTTCTCAGCCTCGTTGAAGTGAACAGCTAAATTTATTTTTCGCTTTTATTGTCCTGGCTTTAAAAACTGTTTAAAATTGTTGTTCGGCTTTTGAAGTTATTAATAACATAAAATGTTTGGTTTTTGCTGAAGATACCCAAGAACCAGGTTTTTCATTTTATTAATAACTGCACAGGATCGCTCTTTTCCTGCACAAAGGTTTTACGAGTTTGAATTTTCTGAAATCTCGTTGACTATTGCCCTGCAGCGTTGTAGAATTTTAATTGTGATTAATTTCCTGCAAATAAAATGAAATCGCTGTCAAGAATGATTAGGGGGATTGGGGTTATGGAAACAAAGGTTCATCCTGAACTGAAGACTATGTTGTCCGTATTGCCGGAAAGAACGTTTAGCGCAGATACGGTACACACAATTAGAAATATGCTTCAAGAAATGTACAGCAACACTGCATTATCATCGAATGACTTAATTTCCATATCTAATCGTTTTATACCAGGACCTGAAGGAGCTCCTGAAATTCGGGTTAGAATTTATGAGCCAGCCGTCAGGACTACAACGCTCCCAGGACTGCTTTGGATTCATGGGGGCGGTTTTATGATTGGAAGCCCTGAAATGAACGATGCACTATGCCAAAGATTTGTTTTAGAAGCTAACTGTATAGTAGTCTCAGTAGATTATCGCTTAGCACCAGAAAACCCGTTTCCCGCACCTGTTGAAGATTGCTATGCGGCTTTAAAATGGTTTTCTGAAAACGCTAAAGAATTAGGAACCGATGCTTCGCGAATTGCCGTGGCAGGGAAAAGTGCTGGAGGCGGATTAACAGCTGCAATCGCCCTTTTGGCAAGAGATCAAAAAGGGCCTTCCATCGCGTTCCAAATGCCATTGTATCCGATGATTGATAATCATCATTCTACTCCTTCAAGCTATGAAATAACAGATAGCAGAGTGTGGAACAGGGAAAATACCATCGCTGGATGGAAAATGTACTTGGGTTCAGCGTATAACGGAAAAGTATCGCCATATGCTGCCCCGGCTCGCGCAACCGACCTTTCAGGGCTTCCGCCAGTTTATACATGCATTGGAGAATTAGATCCTTTCCGTGACGAAACCATAGATTTTGTAACAAGATTAATTCAAGCAGGAGTACCAACAGAATTTCATATATATCCGGGATGCTTTCATGCATTTGAGTCAGTAGTTCCCGAGGCTGAAATTAGCCGGCGTGCTGAAACACAATATGTGGAAGCCTTAAAAAGAGCTTTACAAAAATAAGGGCAGGCTCATAATAAAAAAGAAAGGAAACCGGGAAAGCTTCCTTTCTTTTTTATTTCAAAAACGCCTTTTAAGCACTTTTCAGATCATCTTTTGATCCTCAGATGCATAACCAATTTATCACTTTTGCAAAGTTCTGCTTTTTTAAACCCCTGGCCATTTTCTTTGTCTTGCTCACGTTATTTGTATACTGCGCCTCCTATAAAAAAGAGATATGGCGTTAAACCATATCTCCTTACCCAATTTGAACTTGTTTTGCTTGTTTGAGTTCTTTTTTGTTGCCGTACTCGCGTTTATTGAGCCATAAACAAACCGCGGCTGCCATAACAAGGAAAACAAAACCGATAGTATAAGCTCCTGTCTGGTCTTTGATTATTCCTAAAAAGATAGGAGGAAAAAAGCCGCCAAGCCCTCCGGCTGCCCCTACAATCCCAGTTACCGTCCCGGTGGAATTCGGAAAAAATCCAGGAACTAATTTAAACACCGTGCCATTTCCGATCCCAGCCATAACGGCTAACGTTAAGCTGGCAAATGTCATGCTGATTATGTTGTTGATTGCCACAGAAAGAAGGAATCCTCCGGCAATAATGCCGATAAACACAATTGTTAAAAGCTTTCCTGCATCAAATTTATCCGATAAATATCCACCGACCGGACGAACACATGTTGCAAGTACCACAAAGCCTGCAGCTCTCATTCCGGCATCAACCGGAGTTAGCTGAAATAAATCAATGAGCAGCGTCGGCAAATAAATGCCAAACGCAACGAAAATACCGAATGTTACAAAATAAAACATGGACAGCACCCATGTATGTTTAAACTTTAAAACGGTCAACTCGCCTTTTATCGTTCGCTTTTCACTTGAACCCGGGGTTTCAGGAGTGTAAAACCAGATAATTGCCGCCATGATAATGACTGGAAAAATCAATCCCCAGTATACCCATTCAACACCCCATTTTAATGCGATGGAAGGCAGAGAAAAAGCCGCAACAGC
>JAPSKG010000172.1 GCA_031177795.1 Domibacillus sp. | reverse complement strand
TGGGTATGCTGTGTACGATTTGTTTGATCTCGGTGAATTTGATCAAAAAGGGACTGTTCCTACAAAGTATGGAACAAAAGAAGAACTTGAAAAAGCGGTTCAAGCATGTCATGATGCCGGTTTGCATGTATATGTGGATATTGTCATGAACCATAAAGCAGGCGCGGATGAAACTGAAACATTCGCTGTGGTGGAAGTAGATCCAATGAACCGTAAAAAAGTTATTTCAGAAACACCATTTGAAATTGAAGGCTGGACCAAATTCACTTTTCCAGGCCGAAAAGGAAAATATTCCGATTTTATTTGGACATTTGATCATTTTAATGGAACAGACTATGATGCTAAAGAAGATCGGACAGGCATTTTTCGAATTGAAGGCGAATTTAAAAAATGGAACGAAAACGTGGATGATGAATTTGGAAACTATGATTACTTAATGTTTGCTAATATTGATTATCGGCATCCAGCCGTGCGTGAAGAAGTAGTAAAATGGGGCAAATGGCTGGCAAACACGTTAAACTGTGATGGCTACCGGCTTGATGCCATTAAACATATTGATCATAACTTTGTGGATGAATTTACAAGAGAAGTACAAAAAGAGCGTGGAGAAGACTTTTTCTTTGTCGGAGAATATTGGGTAACAGACCTTGAAGCCTGTAAGACGATGATTGAAGAAACAGAAGGGCGCATTCATTTATTTGATGTGCAGCTTAATTACAATTTGTTTGCGGCTTCCCAACAGGGTGCCGAATATGATTTAACGAAAATATTTGATGGAACTATTGTGGGGAGTTTTCCGTTAAATGCAGTGACGTTTGTTGATAACCATGATACACAGCCTGATGAGTCGCTTGAGGCGTTTGTTTCAGATTGGTTTAAACAAAGTGCCTATGCGCTAATTTTATTGCGTAAAGACGGTTATCCCTGTGTGTTTTATGGTGACTACTATGGCATTGGCGGACCTCAGCCGATTGATGGAAAAAAAGCAGCAATTGATCCGCTTTTATACAGCCGGCTCCACAAAGCATATGGTGAACAAAATGATTATTTTGATCACCCAAATACAATTGGCTGGGTACGGCGCGGTGTAAAAGAAATTGAGCGGTCCGGATGCGCAGTGGTGATGAACAACAGCGAAGAAGGCGGCGAAAAACGTATGTTTGTCGGCGAAGAGCGCGCCGGTGAACACTGGGTCGATCTTTTGAATACGCGTGAAGAAATAATTGAAATTGGAGAAGACGGCTGGGCTACATTCCTGGTTAATCCGGGCAGTGTATCTGTATGGGCGCTTCCTGAACTAGATGTTGAAGAGGAATAAAAAAAACGCTGCCTTTGGGCAGCGTTTTTTATGGATAAAAGCAGCAGACTCGTTGATAAGTCTTATAATTTAAAAGAGCTTTTTAATGAAACAACGCGGTTAAAAACTGTTTTACCCGGTGCTGAATGTTTTGGGTCCACATTAAAATAGCCATGGCGGAAAAACTGGAATTTTTCTTGTGCTTGCACGTTTTCAAGATTTGGTTCAATAAAGCCATTTACGATTTGCAATGAATCTTTGTTTACGTAGTCCAAAAACGTTTTATCTTCAGATTCATCAGAGTTTTCACTATCCAGGATGAGCGGTTCATACAAACGGAACTCGGCAGGAAGGGCATGAGTCGCATCTACCCAATGGATAGTTCCTTTTACTTTGCGCCCTGTGAAACCCGATCCGCTTTTTGTTTCCGGATCATACGTACAACGAATTTCGGTTACATTGCCTTCCTCATCTTTAATAACTTCTTCACATTTCACAAAGTAGGCATGCTTCAAGCGCACTTCATTCCCTGGAAAAAGACGAAAATATTTTTTTGGAGGATCTTCCATGAAATCTTCTTGCTCAATGTATATCTCGCGTGAAAATGGAATTTTGCGCATGCCCATATCTGGATTTTCCGGATTAACTTCAGCATCCAGCCATTCCACTTCGCCTTCCGGATAATTTGTAATCACAAGTTTTAACGGACGAAGCACTCCCATAGTGCGAGGAGCTTTTAATTTTAAGTCTTCACGGACAAAATGATCAAGCATAGCGGAGTCCACAACACCTGAGCCTTTTGATACACCGGTTTCTTTTACAAATTCACGAATAGCTTCTGGTGTAAAACCCCGGCGGCGCATGCCGGAAATGGTTGGCAGGCGGGGATCATCCCAGCCGTCTACATGCTTTTCATCCACCAGTTGCTTTAATTTCCTTTTGCTCATTACTGTATTGGAAATGTTTAAGCGGCCAAATTCAATTTGCTGAGGCTGCATTTCCATTTCACATTCTCGGACTACCCAGTCATAAAGAGGCCGGTGGTCTTCAAATTCCGTTGTGCAAAGCGAATGAGTGATGCCTTCAATCGCATCTTCAAGCGGGTGGGCAAAATCGTACATCGGATAAATGCACCAGGCATCACCTGTGTTATGGTGAGAAACATGTGACACACGATAAAGAACAGGATCACGTAAATTTAAATTCGGTGAAGCCATGTCGATTTTTGCACGAAGTACTTTTGTGCCATCTGCAAACTCTCCGTTTTTCATGCGTTCAAATAAATCCAGGTTTTCTGAAACAGAACGGCCACGATAAGGGCTTTCTTTTCCTGGTTCGGTTAAAGTGCCCCGGTATTCACGAATTTCTTCTGCAGATAATTCATCTACATAGGCAAGGTCTTTTTTAATAAGCAAAACGGCACGGTTATACATTTCATCAAAATAATCAGATGCATAACGCAATTCATCCCATTCATAACCAAGCCAGGAAACATCTTCTTTGATTGAATCAACATATTCCTGGTCTTCTTTTAATGGGTTAGTGTCGTCAAAACGCAAATTTGTTTTGCCGCCAAAATCGTCTGCAAGCCCAAAATTAATGACAATCGATTTTGCGTGGCCGATATGAAGATAACCGTTCGGTTCAGGAGGAAAACGGGTAATCACATGATCGCGTTTACCGGACTCCAAATCCTGTTTAATAATTGTTCTAATAAAATTGGATGATTGTTCCAAACTGGTACCAGCCTTTCTTTATTGAAGTCATGTATGCTTATTATATTTCACTAACCGCACGAAAGAAAGGGCTGGGCATTATTCTTTCATTTTCAGCAAAAACAGCTAACCATGACAGCTGGCTTTCATCCTCACAGTAAAGGAAAAGGTTAAAGTAAACCCGCAAATCACTTCAAGAAAAAAAGCAGGAAATCATTAAAACAAAACTTGTAATTGCTGTTTTTTCCAGGAGAGAATCCGTCCTATAACGGAAACAATAATTATTGGCAGGAAAGTTTTACAAAAAAACAAAGGCTTCCTGATAAAAATCAGAAAGCCTTTCGCGCCTGATAAATTAGATATCAGCCATTTTTCTACCTTTATTTGGATGAACAGCTGTTTTCGCTAAAAATTTCGCATTTTGCGGAACTTGTTTTGTTTCATTTAAAGTGGAAGTAACCGCTTGTTTTGCATGATCTACATCCGCCATAATATGCTCCTGGTGAACCTTTAATTCATCTGTTTCAGACTTGATTTTGTTTGTTTCGGTTTGAATGCGTTCTTGAGCCGCTTTTAAATAATCAATTTTTGGCTTTAATGATTTAAATGCCTTCAAAGCCGAAACACCAAGGAAAATAAGAGCACCGACAAAAACGGCAAGACTAAGCCAGCCAATCCATTCCATAATAACAACCTCCTGAATTCCATGCTTTCTTTTAATTTACCCTGAACCAGGGGAAAAGTAACAGAAAATGTTTGGAAAAACTGTGAAAACGGAAAAGAATAAAGAGGTGATAATATGCTCAAAGAACGAGCTGAGCTTAAGCTGTCCCGCCATATCTGGATTGTCCCGAGCCTGTACAGCTTTGCAGCTCTTGTATTAGCGATTTTTGTTATTTGGATTGATATTTCTTATTATGAAACAGTGAAAAAAATAGTGCCTGACCGTCTTTTAACCAGTACAAAACTGACTCAGACTATTCTTGGGGCCCTTGCAGGTTCTCTTCTTACGATGACATCCATTACTTTTTCAACGCTTATGGTTGTATTAACCACTTACTCAGCTCAATTTTCACCGCGCATCTTGCAAAATTTTATCCACGACCGGGTAACGCTCCGAGTGCTCGGTGTTTTTATGGGCGGCTTTGTTTACTCTATTTTTTCCCTTTTATTTATTCGGGAAGTAAACAATGATGAACCGGTTATTTCAGCGGCGGTCGGTGTGTTTCTTGCGTTAATCTGTCTCGCATTTTTTGCCCGTTTTTTGCAGCATGTAGCCAACTCAATACAAGTAACAAAGCTGATAAACCGTCTTGCAACCGAAGCCGTAAACTCAATTAAAGCAATGGAAGCGAGGGGAACGAGGACAGAAACGTGTTTTTCTTTGCCGCGTAACGAACCGGAACAGCTAATGGCAGGAAAAACAGGGTATATTCAGTTATATGAAGAGGAAAAACTTGTATCTATCGCCCATAAACACCAATGTGTAATAGTCTTAACGCAGCCGGTTGGGACATTTGTAGCCAAAAAAACTCCCATTGCTTTACTTTACCGGAAAAAAAGCTTTCATGAAGATATTCGCAATTTTATCAAAATAGGCGAAGAAAAAATGCCTATGCAGGATGTGGAATTTGCCGTTCAAAAATTAAGTGAAATTACGTTGCGTGCCCTTGCTCCAGGCAAAAATGACCCGAACACGGCCATTGATGGAATCCGCCATATCGGAATGGTGCTTGGTGAAGCAAGTGTCCTTGATGGGAAATTTATGGTTTTTGATGATAAGCTTGTGATTCCTCAGCGGCCATTTGAAACAATTTTATATGAAACATTTTATGAAATTTGTTATTCGGGAAGAGACCGTGTTTCCGTCCTGCTGGCTGTTTTTGAAGCGCTTCAGATGATTTCAGAAAACAACACAAAATCTATCCAGCAAAAAGTCCGCGATTTTGGTGATTATGTGAAAGCAAAAGTGGAGGAGGATATTTTAAATGAAACAGACCGGCGAAAACTTACCGAACGATTTAATCAGCTGTAAGCCGGTCGGCGAAG
>JAPSKG010000171.1 GCA_031177795.1 Domibacillus sp. | reverse complement strand
TGACGGATAAACTAACTTATGTATATAATAGTAAAAAATACTCTGTTTCAATGAAGTGATTAAAAACTCTCCTGTTTCTAGAGCCAGATTATCTAAAATAACTGGTTTAAATAAATCCACAATTTCTGCTCAGATTCAAACGTTAATTAAAGAACAGTTTATTTTCGAAATAGGTCAGGGACAATCCAATGGAGGAAGAAAGCCTGTTATGCTGGTAAGTCTTTTTAATGCCAAGAAAGCTGAATAGCCGGGTTTTTTGCTGGTTTAATTTTGTTTCACCTGAAAAATTAGTTGATTTAAAATAATTCCTTTTAGACACAGACATTTGCTAAAAAAAGGATTGACAGTTTTCAGAATTTTTAGGATAATGAACGCGCGTACATAGTAAATCGGCGGAGGTGACCTATCATATCTAACAGGAAAGATGTTGCGAAATTAGCAGGAGTATCTGAAGCTACTGTTTCGAGAGTGTTTAATAATATCGGCCCGTTGCGCAAAGAAACAAAACAAAAGGTTTTAGCGGCTGCCAAAACGCTTAATTACCATCCAAATACGATCGCCCAAAATTTTGCACGTGGGAAAAGCAATAATATTGGGGTGATTGTTCCCTATCTGCAAAAAGTGAATTTAATTTCCACTTTTTATTTCTCAGAGCTTTTAAGTGGAATTGGCTCAAAACTTGGAGAGCTTGGTTACGGATTGCTTCTGCTTTTTCAATCACCCGACGCGCCAAAAGATTATGTACAGCTTTTTCTTTCTCAGCGAGTTGATGGATGTATTATTCTCGGGTTAAAAGATACGCCTGGCGAAGTAGAAGCTCTTGAAAAGCTTCACCAGTTAAGCTTGCCTTATTGTGTAGTGAACCAAACCTTTTCAGGTCATTTTTTTCATACACTTGATGCGAATCATGTAGATGGAAGCTTGCAAGCAGTTTCCCATTTATTGAAGAAAGGTTTTGAGCAAGTCATCTTTCTGAATGGCCCTGCCGAATTTTCAAATAGCAGAGACCGCCTGAAAGGTTACAAAGAAGCTTTTGCGAAAAATGGAAGAGTGTCATACAATCTGGAACTTGTTTTTCAAGGAAACTACAGCCGAAAAAGCGGATACCAGGCTGTAGCGTCTATAGCCCCTTTGCTTTCAGACATTAAAGCCATTTTTGCGGCAAACGATCGAATGGCTATTGGTTTGATGCAAGGACTCAGGGAACAAGGTTACCATGCTGGAGAAGATTATGCACTGGTTGGTTATGATGATTCTGAACTTGCCAAAACAACTACTCCATCCCTTAGTACGGTGAAAGTGCCACTATTTGAAATGGGAGAGCTTGCAGCAGAAAAGGTTCTTCAAAAAATTCCGCAAACAAAGGCAAAAGAAATTCCTGAACTTTTGCCCGTTACCTTTATTGAACGGGAATCATCCCAAATAAAGTTGGATCAGCTCTCAGGTATTTAACGTGTAACAAACCGCTTTTGGGGGATTTCATTCATTTACTAAAGCAAAGATTCTCAATCTTTTTTAGAAAAGGAGATTATGTATGGAAACGATTAAAGTTGGAATGGTAGGCTACAAATTTATGGGGAAAGCCCACAGCCATGCTTACAAGGATTTACCGTTGTTTTTTCCAAATACAGTTCATCCTGAAATGAAGGTTATTTGCGGCCGGAATCCTGAGGCTGTGGAAAAAGCTGCTAAACAGTTTGGGTGGGATGAATTTACCACTGACTGGGAAAGTCTTTTGCAAAGAGATGATATTGATTTAATTGATATCAATGCACCTAGTGATATACATAAAGAAATTACGATTGCTGCGGCCAAAGCTGGCAAGCATGTTTTCTGCGAAAAACCGTTAGCGCTTACATTAGAAGATTCAAGAGAAATGCTCCAAGTAGTTGAAGCCGCTGGCGTTAAACATATGATCGGTTTTAATTATCGCTTTGCTCCTGCTGTTATGCTAGCTAAAAAGCTGATTGACGAAGGAAAACTCGGAGATATTTATCATTTTCGTGCATGGTTTTTACAGGATTGGCTTGTTGACCCTAACTTCCCTCTTGCCTGGCGGCTTCAAAAAGAAATTGCAGGTTCAGGTTCACATGGTGATTTAGGAGCCCATCTTATTGACCTGGCTCATTATCTCATTGGCAATATTAACGAGGTAATTGGCATGAACGAAACATTTATCAAGGAACGGCCTTTATCTGCCGAAATGACTGGCTTAACAGCAAAAAGCAGTGATTCAGCAGAAATGGGCAAAGTCACTGTAGACGATGCGACTTTATTTTTAGCTCGTTTTGAAAACGGTGCTTTAGGAAGTTTTGAAGCTACACGTTATGCTGCCGGCCATCGCTGCACAAATTCTTTTGAAATCAACGGCAGCAAAGGCAGTGTGAAATTTGACTTTGAGCGCATGAATGAATTACAGGTTTATTTTTCAGATGATCCAAACGATGTTCAAGGCTTCCGCCGCGTTCTGGCCACGGATCCAGCCCATGCTTTTTCAGAAGCCTGGTGGCCGCCCGGGCACACTATTGGCTATGAACATACTTTTATCCACGAAGTAGTAGAACTTATGCAAGCACTGCAAGAAAATCGCCAGCCTGTTCCAAACTTTAGAGATGGAGTAAAGTGCCAGGAAGTTTTGGAAGCGGTTGATTTATCAATTGAGAAGCGGCAATGGGTACAGATTTCTGAAGTTTAAAGCAAAATGAAGTGATGCAAACAGGAATTGGTTTTCTACTTTAAAAAGGGAGTGTTAAAAATGAAAAAAAATGCACTTATTGTTTGGGGCGGCTGGGATGGTCATGAACCGGAGCAAGTTGCACAAATTTTTAAAGGAATCCTTGAAGAAGAAAATTTTAATGTAGAGGTTTCAGATTCGCTTGAATCTTATGCAGATACTGAAAAACTTAAATCATTGGATTTAATTGTCCCCCACTGGACAATGGGTGAAATTAAAAAAAGTTATGTTCTGAATGTATCTGAAGCTATCATGAGCGGAGTAGGACTGGCTGGCTGCCATGGCGGCATGTGCGATTCTTTCCGCAATAATGTGGACTGGCAGTTTATGACTGGAGGCAATTGGGTAGCTCACCCCGGAAATGATGGGGTCGAATACATGGTAAACATCAAGCACTCTACCAGCCCGCTCTTGGAAGGATTCTCTGATTTCAAAGTAGTTAGTGAGCAATATTATCTTCATTTCGACCCGGCTGTTGAAGTATTGGCTACCACGCGCTTCCCAATTGTTGATGGCCCCCATGCTGCCAACAAAGCAGTTGATATGCCTGTTGTTTGGACGAAACGCTGGGGACAAGGAAATGTTTTTTATAGTTCACTGGGCCATAAAGCAAACATTGTAGCAATGCCCGAAGTTTCTCTTATTATGCGGCGCGGCTTTTTATGGGCCGCAGAAGGAAAAAAACGGGCCGAGAGCGTAACTGTGCCTTTCTACGAAACAGCTGGAAATGGAAATGGACGCAGTTACACAGGAATGGGAGATAGCAGCGATAATTAAGGTTTTTACGGTTATATCAATTTACTAGTGACGATAAGTGGAGGAGTTAAAATGAATAAACTTAAAATCGGCATCATTGGCTGCGGAACCATTAGCTCTATTTACATGGAAAACTGCTTGAAGTTTGAACACCTTGAACTAATCGGATGTGCCGACCTGGATGTACAGCGCGCAAAAGCACAGGCAGAAAAATTCGGAATTCCAAAAGCATATTCAGTTGAAGAAATCCTGGCTGACACTGACATTCAGCTAATCATCAATTTAACTATCCCAAAAGTGCATGCAGCGGTAAGTATTCAAGTGCTTGAGTCCGGAAAACATGTTTACTCAGAAAAACCTTTAGCGGTCACACGCGAGGAAGGCCGCCAAATCTTAGAAACAGCCAAAAAACACAATCTCTTTGTCGGATGCGCACCGGATACATTTTTAGGTGCTGGCATTCAAACAGCCATTGACCTTATTGAACAAGGAGAAATTGGCGTTCTGGTTGGAGCATCAGCTTTTATGATTAACCAGGGGCATGAGCATTGGCATCCAGACCCTGCCTTTTATTATGATTTTGGCGGCGGGCCTATGTTTGATATGGGGCCATATTATTTAACTGCACTTGTGTCTTTATTAGGACCTATTCAACGAGTAGCAGGCTCCACTCGTATAAGCTATCCTGAACGAACCATTACAAGCCAGCCAAAAGCGGGAACTAAAATCAAAGTCGCTACTCCAACACACATCTCTGGTACTATCGATTTTGCGTCAGGTGCCATCGGAACGATTACAACAAGCTTTGATGCATTTGGCAAAACGTCACTTCCTCCTATTGAAGTTTATGGAAGTGAAGGCACATTGCTTGTTCCGGACCCAAATACCTTTGGTGGCCCTGTTCAAATTCGTAAACGTGGTGAAAGTGAATTTGTAGAAGTTCCGCTTTCCTATGGTTATTCTCAAAACAGCAGAGGACTTGGCATTGCAGACATGGCTAAGGCTATTTTAACTGGAGGGGACTACCGGGCAAAAGGCGACTTAGCTTATCATGTGCTAGAAGCCATGCACGGCTTCCATGATTCCTCGGATAATGGCGTTTATTATGTGATGGAAAGCCAATGCGCGAAACCTCTCCCTTTGTCGAAAGAAACAAACTCCGGAACATTGATTAAATAATCCAGGCAATCGCTTTAAGCATATTGCTTAAAAATAGTGGTCATTTCACGTTTTGGTTAAATGCATAAAAAATGAAAAAGCGGTTTTCAACTAGCGGAAAAAAGACGGCACCATAAAAATGCCGTCTTTTTCTGCTGATATTTTGTGCAGCTGCTTTTTTTTGCATTCCTTTCTTTCAAGTCATTTTCCGGCTTTTGTTCGCCTGCCATGCCTCTTTTTTCCAAATAAAAAACCTGAAGCCCTTTTTTTGTTGAATAAATACTTCATTTGATGTTTACATAATATTATTATCGTTCTCTTTGCAGTGTTTTAAAGGTGACTGGATTGTTTTTTAACATGCAGCTTTGTACTGCCCAGAGGATTAGCTATTACGGATGGCTTGGTTATAAAATAAAGTTGAAAAAATCAAAAGATT
>JAPSKG010000170.1 GCA_031177795.1 Domibacillus sp. | reverse complement strand
GCCGCCGCGATTTCCGCTAAGCTTTTTTGAGTTTTTTCCGTTGTGATATATCGTTGATTTACATCCATTTAGCTCACTCTCCTTTTTTACTTTTGTTTCCTGTTCAGCTATTGTAAAAAAGAAAAGTGAAAAAATGGTGAAAAACGGAAACAGGGTTCAAAAAAGTTTTTTCTATAAATAATTGGCGCAATTAATCATGTTATTAGCGCAATTTCTTTTATTAATCTAAAAATTGCGCTAATGTAACTAACTATTGCGCCAATTTTTACTGGAATTAAGCCAATAAACTTAAAAATTGCGCCGCTGCTGCTGTAAAGAAAAAAGCTGCTTTGTTTAAGCAGCTTTCCCAGTAAGAACTGAATCTTATATCATTTATGGTTGCACAGGAATTTTCACAAAAAACGTGCTTCCTTTGCCCGGTTCGCTTTCCACTGTAATAAAACCGCTGTGTATCCCTGCAATCCACCGGGCAATTGACAAACCAAGCCCGTGGCCGCCAAGAGTGCGGGTACGCGATTTATCCGATCGATAAAAACGGTCAAAAATACGTTCTTGATCTGCCGGGTCAATTCCGATTCCTTCGTCTTTCACAGTCATTGTCCAGTCACGCCCGCTTGTTTCAATGCGCAGCCAAACAGGGCCACCGTCCGGCGAGTATTTTATTGCGTTATCCAGCAAGATGTACATCAGTTGTTTAAGCCGGGCTTTATCACCCATAACTGTCAAACTGGACGGCGCTTCCAAATGAAGAACTATTTGATTGGCCTGTGCATATGGGGCAAGCGAGTCAATCACATTTTGTGCTTCCACGGTTATATCCAGCTGTTCATGCGCTCGTTCCGCACTGCCGGAATCTGCTCGTGCCAGCACGAGCAAATCACTCACCAGGCCAGTCATCCGCTTTACTTCTGACTTCATGTTTTGCAGCAGTTTTTGCGCAAAAAGGTCTTCCTCCATCCCATCCGTCATTTCCATTGCGTCAATCGAAGACATCATGACACTTAAAGGCGTCCGCAATTCATGTGAAGCATCCCCAACAAATTCTTTTTGCCGGTTAAAGGCAGCAGAAATTGGCTCCATCGCTTTTTTTGACATAACCAAACTCATGTAAACCGCCACACCAGAAAATAAAACTGCCAAACTGACCAGCACAATCAACAACCATTCAAATAACTTGTAAGCGAAAGAGATGTCTTTCCCAATGTAAATCATGCCGACAAATTGCTTGTTATAAAAAATAGGATTTCCATCGATTAACAGCCGAATCGTTTGCGACTTCCGGGTTTCTTCAATGTCTAAGCCGCCAATCCTCCGTTCATCAAACGTTACTTTTATCGTTTCTTCACGAATTTGATTGTGTTCCGGCATCCAGCCCGCTACAAGCCCAAACAGTTTTTTTTGCATATGCGGCATTTTTTCACTGCCCATCACAAACCGGCCTTCCGCATCTGTCACATAATAAAAAAACTGGTCAACTCCAGCTAATACGAGTTCCTGGCTGCCAATTCCGCGCAATTCATTCCGGGCGCTTTCAGTCAAGTAATCACTTATAATCCTTGTTTCCTGTCGGACTAAGCTTTCAAGTTCTCGATGCTGGTCTCGCAAAATAACTATATGTAAAAGGGTATACACAACCACAATAAATACCAAAAGAAACAGCAGGAGTAAGCCGCTGTACTGCATTGTTAAACGTTTTTGGGTTTTTTGAAATAAATCCTGGTTTCTCCATTCCCAGCTCCATCTTTTATTCTTCAATTTTATACCCGACCCCTCTAATGCTTTGCACAATATCACTGCGGCCAAATACATCGAGCTTTTTCCGGAGCAGTTTAACCGTTGCATCAACGGTTTTAGCCGTCACATCCGCATCATAGCCCCAAATGCGATCAAGCAGCACATCACGCGTCAGCACCTGGCCTTTGTTTTGCAAAAGTAAATCCAGTAATTGAAACTCACGCGGGCTTAACTGAATCGATTCGTCCTCAAGCTGAATAATCTGGCTGTTCCGGTTGACCCTCATTTCGTGAATAAATACCGTTTCTTCCACAATCGGCGCGAAATTGCGGCGCCTCAAAGCACGAAGGCGAGCCAAAAGCTCATCGATTTCAAATGGCTTCACCAGATAATCATCAGCACCTGCATCAAGCCCGATTACCCGGTCTTCAACTGCGTCTTTTGCTGTAAGCATTAATATGGCGCCTGTGTAACCTGTTTTACGCAGATCGCGGCATACAGTGACTCCATCGCCATCCGGCATCATCCAATCAAGAATCAGCACATCGTAATAAGATGCAGCGGCATAATCAAAAGCATCTTCTCCTGTTTTTACCCACTCTATTTGATAGCCGCCTTTTTTCTTTAGCATAAATTGCACAAGCTCCCCTAACTGCAAATCGTCCTCAGCAAGCAATATGTTCATCCGGTCCACTTCCTTTCACTTTCTATTTTATACTAGCTTTTAATGAAAATAGAGTGAAAAAAGCTTAGAGAGTAAAAACTCTCTAAGCTCCTTGAATGGCCGAGCATGCAATCCGGCTTCCAGAATTTCCGGCAGGATCTGTTGTATAGTCATCTGCTCTTTCATGGATCACGAGCGAGCTGCCATCTTCATCAAGCAAAGAATCAGCTGTGAGCTGAACAGCCGGTGCCGTAATTGTTACATTTACTTCCCCGGACTGTTTCACTGTTATGTTCGGCAAGTCTCCGGCGTGGTAGCCTCTTGGATTGTGAAACCCGTGTTTTTTCTTTTCAGGATTGTAATGGGAGCCTGTTTTTTGAAAATCAGGCGGCTCACATTTAGCTGTTTCATGAATATGAATAGCTTTTACTCCCGGTGAAAGATTTTTGGCGCTAACTTGAATTTTAACGCCTTTTTCAGTTTGTGAAAAAATAGCTTCCCCGATAATCTCGCTTTTTGCATTGATAATCTCGGTGCTGAATGACTGCTTTTCCATGCTGCCAGCCGGTAGAACCTGGCAGCCGGATAACATAAAAACCACTGCCAGCAAATAAAAACGGCTCATCATTTTCTTTCCTCCACTTCCATTGGATTCTTTAAAATGATGTCCAGCTAGCTAAAGATTATTCTTTAAATGCCGGCAGTTGAATAGTAAAAGTTGTTCCTTTTCCCAGTTCTGAGTTAACAGAAATATTTCCATTATACTGTTCGACAATGTTAAAGCAAACCATTAAGCCAAGGCCCGTTCCATCAGCTTTTGTTGAATAAAAAGGTTCGCCCAGTTTTTGGACTACATGATCCGGCATTCCTTTTCCTTCATCTTGAATAACAATCACAATTTGGCCCTGCTCCATATGTGAGGAAGCTAAAATAACGCCGCCTTCATCCATTGCTTCAATTGCATTTTTGATTATATTAATAAATACTTGTTTCATTTGGCCTGAATTGCACTTAATGAAACAGTTCATTTGAACATCCTGGTATTGAATATCAATTTTTTTCATAATCGCCTGTGATTGCAGCAAAATGCAAACATCTCGCAGCATTTTTCCAGTGTCGCATAGCTCGACTTCTATTGATACCGGCTTCCCAAGAACAAGAAGTTCACTGGCAATCGTGTCTATCCGGTCAATTTCCTCTTCAATGATCGTATAATATTCGTCAATCATTGAATCTTCTTGAGCCAGTTTAATAAACCCTTTAATAGATGTAAGCGGATTACGCACTTCGTGGGCAATTGAAGCCGCCAGCTGTCCGGCAATGCTTAGTTTTTCTGTTTTGATGGTCAGTTTCTGATGCTCTTTTCGCTCTTGAATATTGCGTATAATGGAGATCGTTGTAAATTGATTAGGGTCATTCAACACAAAAGGAAAACTAACAATTTCCACGTCAATCACATGCTGTTTTAACGTTTGAACCTTCATTTCAGCAAGAGGAACCCGTTCTCCCTTCTGCAGCCGGTTAAACCGCTCTTCAATCAACGTGTGATATTTTGGCTGAAACAATTCCCGAATCGGTTTATTAATTAAATGTTCAATTCCACCTTCAAATAACTGAGCAGCCGTCCGGTTTCCATAAATGACTTTGTAATTGGACACGATAAACACTGCATCCGGCAATTCTTCAATTAAATGCTTGTAATGATTAATTTTTTCTTCTAGATCACGTTCAACAAAAAGTGACGGAACACTTTTATGAGGCTGAAAATACATAGAAACAGCCAGTTCTTCATCCGTCATTACATAAGAATGCCCCTTCATTAATCCAATGGCTATATTGGCAGGAACTTCATTTCCATTGTAACAGCAAATTGTAAACACTTTAGTGGAAGCAACTTCTTTGTCAGCCAGTTGTTCATAAAGCGGAAGCTTTCTTCCTATACAGCAAGTGCTTTTTTTCCAGCACACATTGCTCCATACCCTTACGGGAAGATCGTTTGAAACATATGGATCGACCGTATTAACAAACGTTTTTAACACGGAAGCAATTTCAAATGACTGGTTTGTGCCATAAAAATCATGGTGATTTGCGCAAATAATGCTGTCGACTTGCTTGGCTGAAAAACCATTTTGCTTTAATCGCTCTTTTAATATGCTATGCATTTCGGGTGATTCAATTAAAATAACGCCGTGATTTAACTCTAACCCGGTTGCTAAAAAGGACAAAGCGTTTTCTATGTAATTACTCAGGTCAGAATACATATACAAAACGTGAGCTCCGCTTTGCACCTCCATGTTTTTTGTTAATGCCACTTTTGGATGTACACTGTTTGTCAAACTATTCACGTTTACTCCCTCATTCCGACTAGCCGTATTTTTCTTTTTTTAAAAATTTTCCCATAAGAAACCTAAAGATTTATCCCACAACAAAAAAGAAAAAATTCTTTTTTGTCGGTTTTATTTAATTTATGTTCAATTTTGCTTTTAAATAATAGCTGGAGAACCAGTTTCGCGTTTTTACATGCTTATGTCTGTAATACTATTCTTCATTACTATCAATTTCACCTTTTTCAAAAAAAAGGCCGCCTTTTAAAAGGCGGACTCTGTGTTTTTATTCATTTCGATTTATATAATGCTGCAATTCTTTCAACAATAAGTGAAATCCGCCGCTGGCCAGTGTGATCGTAAGGATGAATGT
>JAPSKG010000169.1 GCA_031177795.1 Domibacillus sp. | reverse complement strand
CTTATTGGATGCGTTTTTTTAAAAAAGACATGACATTTGTAATAGCAGCGGCTGCTTTATATGGGATACGCTGGCTGGTTATGGGTGTTTCAGACGAGCCCTGGCAAATTATTTTGCTTCAGCCGCTGCATGGTTTAACATTTGGCGTTTTTTATTTGTGTACATTTCAGTTGGTCACAAAAATGATTCCGGAAGAATTTCTCGCTACCGGGATGATGGTGTTTATATCCGTGTTTTTTGGTTTATCTGGCATAATCGGCTCGCTCGGCGGCGGCTGGGTAATTGACTGGACTGGCAGATTGCCTGCACTTTACTTCTTAATGGGATGGCTTTCGTTTGCCGGCTGCCTGGCACTTTTTTTGTATGATAAATTTCTGGGAAAAAATCAGGAATCGTCTAAAACTAGTTTTATTTTTAAAAAAACGGGTAATAAATGAATAACTTCGTACAACGTACAAACAGAGAAATGAGTAACAGAATCATTTCTACCTTGTATGAGCTGTACAACTCGAGAATTTTTCTGAAGAGGAAAAACGTATTTGTTCAAATGAAAAAGAAACCTGGAAAAAAACCAGGTTTCTTTTTTGTTGTTAAAAAACTAAAAAAAAATCTGGGCGCATAAGGAAAGCAGTGAGATTAGTAGGTTTTTGGCTTTTTGAAAGTGTGTTCTATTGAATTAGCGCAAATAAAAAAGAAGAGAAATGCAAACAAAATTCTGATAAAGGATGTTTCTTTTTTGCATAGATTTTCTAAGAAAGGGAATAAACATACAGGATCAAGAAACAATAAAAGGAGCGCTGATAAATGGAAAAGCGATTACTAGGCCGACAAGGTCTTGAAGTGTCTTCGCTGGGATTAGGATGTATGGGAATGTCCGATTTCTACAGCGGCCGTGATAATGAGGAGTCTATCAAAACCATTTATCGTGCCATGGAACTTGGGATTACTTTTTTGGACACAGCTGATATGTATGGAGTAGGCCAAAATGAAGAGTTGATTGGACAGGCAATAAAAGGACGCCGCGATCAAGTAATTCTCGCTACAAAGTTTGGGAATGTGCGGGGAGAAGATGGTTCTTTTTTGGGGGTGAACGGAAAGCCCGAATATGTGAAGGAAGCTTGTGAGAAAAGCTTGAAGCGCCTGGGAACGGATTATATTGATTTGTATTACCAGCACCGGGTTGATCCTGATACACCGATTGAAGAAACGGTTGAAGCGATGGCTGAGCTTGTAAAAGAAGGAAAAGTTCGATACCTTGGTTTATCAGAAGCGGCACCGGATACTATCCGCAAAGCTCACAGCGTTCATCCGATTTCTGCGCTGCAAACTGAATACTCTTTATGGAGCCGGGATGTAGAAGATGTTATTTTGCCGACCGTCCGGGAGCTGGGCATAGGATTTGTTCCATATAGCCCGCTTGGAAGAGGATTTTTAACCGGGCAGCTTCAAAAATTTTCCGATTTAGCTGCAGATGATTACCGGCGTTTTTCACCTCGGTTTCAAGGAGAAAACTTTGATAAAAACATTCAGCTTGTTAAAAAAATAAAACAGCTGGCAACAGAAAAAGGCTGCACCACTTCCCAGCTGGCAATTGCCTGGCTTTTGGCGCAAGGAAATGATATTGTGCCGATTCCAGGAACAAAAAAACGGGCATACTTAGAAGAAAACGTAAAAGCTGTACAAGTAAAGCTGACTCAGCATGAACTCGAAGCTATCGGAGAAATTGCGCCACAGGGGGCAGCAGCCGGCCTTCGTTATCCGGAAAGCGGCATGAAAGGTGTTAACTTATGATTAAAAAACAATGAAACTGTTTTTAGGCCATGAAAAATTTGTGAAAAAGAAGGAGGACGAAAGTATGTATGAACATTTAGTTGTATTTAAATTTAAAGAAAACATCACGCTTGAAAAACAACAGGAACTGGCCCTGCAGCTTTTAGCTTTTAAAGGGAAAATTCCCGGTATTATGGAGGTAACCGCAGGAATAAACAATACAAATGAAAAAGAACATGCCCAGGGCTACACACTGGGATTGCGAGTAACATTTCAAGATAAGCAAGCGCTTGATGACTATTTGCCGCATCCTGTGCACCAGGAATTTTTATCTTTGTTGGAAGGGATAATTGAAAACGTTATTGTAGTGGATTATGAGGTTGCCTGGTAAGCGAACCGGCTCTTTCTATGAAGAGCCGGTTTTTTCAATTTGAAGAAAAGATAGTTGCCTTTTTTTGCAGCGGTTTATTATAGTAAGGAAAAAAAGGGGGCTTTTCTATATGGTTCGTTTTCATGAAAAACCAAACTTGTTTGTTAAAGAAGTAAATGTGAACGTAACAAATTTAAAGAGATCGCTTGATTTCTATCAAAAGATACTAGGATTAAAAGTGCTGGAGCAATCACCGCAAAAAGCTGTTCTTACAGCAAACGGACAAACAGCACTTGTCACGCTTGAACAGCCGGACGGTGTAACGCCAAAACAAGGCCGGACAACAGGATTGTACCATTTTGCTTTACTTCTGCCGGAGCGGAAAGATTTAGCCGTTTTTTTGCGTCATTTGCTTGAAACAGGTTATCGGTTTGGCGCAGCGGATCATTTTGTAAGCGAAGCCCTTTATCTGGACGACCCGGATGGCAATGGCATTGAAGTTTATCGAGACCGTCCTTCATCCGAATGGACATGGAAAGACGGGAAAGTAGTTATGGCAACTGAGCAGCTAGATGGAACCAGTATTTTGGCGGAAAGTGACGCGCCATTTACAGGGCTTCCGGACAAAACTATTATGGGGCATATACACTTGCATGTGGCTCACCTGGCAGAAGCGGAGAAATTTTATCAAGAAGGACTCGGGTTTCAAATTGTCAGCTATTATCCGCAAGCCGTTTTTATGTCTACTGGCGGCTACCATCACCATATTGCAGTAAATACATGGCAAGGAACGGGAGCGCCGCGCCGTGCCGCAAGCAGTGTGGGGCTAAATTGGTACACACTTGTTTTTCCAAGTGAGGGTGCACGCCAGCAAACAATCAAACAACTCCAAGCAGCCGGAGCAGCAGTGACGGAAACGTCAAGTGATTATGTAACAGAAGACCCGGCAGGAAACCGGATCCGACTTGTATTATAACGTTTACAAAGCGCAAATTTCATGTGAAGCGGCGCAATTTTTTCTTGTTTGGCGTGTTTTACTGGTTTTCAAGCAGGATTGCGCTAAAGAACGCAAAATTGCGCCGTAAAACGATTAAATAAAGCTGTGAAAGAAATAGAAAAAACAAAGCAGTATGAGGTTAGTACAGCGTTAGGGAACAACAAAAAAGCAAAATGAACCGGCTGAAAAGCTGTTCATTTTGCTTTTTTTTACACCATTTTACGTACTCGTGAATATTGTGAGGGAGAAGTGAAATTTTAAAAGGAGGCTTTTGCGGTGAGTGACCAGCCTGTAAACAATGAAGAGCAATTTGATATGCCAGCGGAAGAATTTGATGTGCCGGCGGAAGAATTTGATATGCTAATGGATGAATTTAATGTGCCTGTAGAGCAGTTTTACGAAGAGGAAGCACTGGAAGTACAGCGTCCATACCACTATCAGCCAGATTATTCTTATTATCCGGAGCGTCCGTATTATCCGCATCATCCGCACTATCCACATTATTCGCCTGTGCCGTATCATAGACCGTATTTGCCGCCGCTTTTTCCGTTTTTCCCATTTTTCCCGCTTTTCCCGATTGGTCTACACCGTCGTTATCCAAGACACGGTAGATAAAAAATAGCGAAAAACAAGCTGCCGAATCAACGGCAGCTTTTTTCTCCGAAAAGGTAAATTAGTATTCAGGCAAAGCAAGATTCGGTAAAATGGGATGGAACGGCTGGCATTATTTTTTTTCACATCATACATACAAGGGGGATGTAAAAATGAATAAGCAGTTTCAAGCATTAATGGTTGAGAAAGAAGAAGGCCAATTTTCGATTGGAGTAAAATCACTTACTGTGCAAGATTTGCCTAAAGCGGAAGTGTTGATTCAAGTTGCTTACTCGGGCATTAATTACAAAGACGGATTGGCGGCAATACCTGAGGGGAAAATTGTCCGTACATACCCATTTATACCTGGCATTGACCTGGCAGGCATAGTCGTTTCTTCAAATGATCCTCGCTTCCAAAAGGGAGATGAAGTCATTGCCACAAGCTATGAGATTGGCGTTTCCCATTTTGGGGGCTACAGTGAATATGCATGCATTCCAGCTGACTGGATTGTTCCTTTGCCAAAAGGGCTTACGTTACAAGAAGCAATGATTTTTGGAACGGCCGGTTTTACAGCCGCTTTGTCCGTGCAGCGCCTGGAAGAAAACGGGCTTCACCCTGAACAAGGGAAAGTGCTGGTAACAGGCGCAACGGGAGGCGTGGGAAGCTTTGCTGTTTCGATGCTGGCCAAACGCGGCTATGATGTTGTGGCCAGCACAGGAAAAGAAGAAGAAGAAAATTATTTAACAAAACTGGGAGCAAAAGAAATTGTTTCCCGGGAAACAATTTACAATGGAAAAGTAAAAGCGCTTGATAAAGAGCAGTGGGCCGGTGCCGTAGATCCGGTTGGCGGTGAATCGCTGGCTGCTATTTTAAGCAAAATCAGCTATAAGGGGTCGGTTGCGGTAAGCGGGTTAACAGGCGGAGCAAACGTACCGACAAGTGTGTTTCCATTTATTTTACGCGGCGTTAATTTACTTGGCATTGATTCAGTGTTTTGCCCGATGGACGCAAGGAAAAAAACATGGGAGCGCATGGCGTCTGACTTAAAGCCGGAAGACCTTTCTTTATTTATTCAGGAAACTGTTTCGCTAGCTGAATTGCCGAATGTTTTGCCTGTTATTTTAGAAGGAAAAATGCGGGGCAGAGTTCTTGTGCAGCTTTAACGAATTTGTTGAAAACATTTTAATATCTAGAAAAAAGCAGGAAAAGCCCCATTTTACTTTGGCGGCTTTTCCTGCTTTTTTTAACGTTAACGCATTTTTCTATATGCACGATAAGATTGCTGATGCTGGAAGCACTTCTGGCAAACTCCAAATGGATAATCCCAGTCCAGCTTTGTATTGCACCGTTTGCACGTTTTGGAAA
>JAPSKG010000168.1 GCA_031177795.1 Domibacillus sp. | reverse complement strand
AAAGAAAAAGAAAATCAAAAACAATTTTATGGAAATCCAATTCATGCACTTGTTTCTTTTTTACAGGAAAGAAATATTCCGAAAAAACCGGACCTGCCGGATTTTCAAGGCGGGGCAATTGGCTGGATCAGCTATGATTATGTAAGGTTTATTGAGCTTTTGCCCGAGGTGGCCAAAAAAGACATTGATTTTCCAGACGTCCACTTTTTATTTTTTGACGAGTGGGCTGCCTACGACCACCAAACAAATGAGTTATATGTAATGAAAATCGGCGAAACGGAAGAAGGGCTTGAAAACCTGCTTGAAAAATGGATGGATTACGCTGGGCCGCAGCAATGGGCCAAAGGAACAGCGGGAGACAAAACGGATGTTTCGTTTCCTGAAACGCAATTTAAAGCAGCTGTTGAAAAAATACGTGAATACATCGCTGCAGGCGATGTTTTTCAAGTGAATTTATCTGTTCGGCGTGCCCGGCCCCTTAACGTACCGCCGATCGCTGTTTACGCAAAACTTCGAGAGCTCAACCCGTCTCCATACATGGCTTATATTCACACACCGGAATTTCAGGTGGTTTCTGGATCACCGGAACTGCTTGTGAAAAAACATGGGAAAGAGTTGTCAACACGCCCTATCGCAGGAACACGTTCACGAGGAAAAGATGATGAGGAAGATTTGCGCCTTGCATCTGAACTGATCAATAACGAAAAAGAACGTGCAGAACATGTTATGCTCGTTGATCTGGAGCGTAATGATTTAGGACGTGTTTCCCGTTATGGAACAGTGAATGTAAATGAGTTTATGGTTATTGAAAAATATTCACATGTGATGCACATTGTTTCCAATGTACGTGGAGAGCTTGCTGAAGGAAAAACAAATGCTGATGTAATAGATGCTGTTTTTCCGGGGGGCACTATTACCGGTGCTCCAAAAGTGCGAACGATGGAAATTATTGAAGAATTGGAACCAGTGCGCCGTGGCATTTACACCGGTTCAATTGGCTGGATTGGCTACAATGGCGATATGGAGCTCAATATTGTTATACGAACGATGCTTGCCGCAAAAGGTTATGGTTATGTGCAAGCAGGAGCCGGCATTGTCATTGATTCCAGGGCTGAATATGAATATAAAGAATCGCTTAAAAAAGCGGCGGCTATGTTAAAAGCAATGGAACTGGCGGAGGAAGAAAAATGATTTTTATGATCGATAACTATGACTCATTCACTTACAACTTGGTGCAGCATCTTGGAGAGCTCGGGCAGGAACTGGTAGTCCGCCGAAATGATGAAGTGACCGTTGAAGAGGTAGCAGCCATGAAACCTGATTTTGTGATGATTTCACCCGGTCCATGCACTCCTGATGAAGCGGGAATCAGCCTGGAGGCTGTAGAAGCTTTTGCAGGCCGGATTCCTTTGTTTGGCGTTTGTCTTGGCCAGCAGTCCATTGCGCAAAGTTTCGGCGGAGATGTTATTCGTGCAGAACGCCTTATGCATGGAAAAACGTCCCCTGTCTTTCATGACGGAAAAACAGTGTTTAAAGGCCTGCCGAATCCATTTCGGGCAACGCGCTATCATTCGCTGATTGTCAAAAAAGAAACGCTGCCGGATTGCTTTGAAATTTCTGCATGGACAGAAGAAGGCGAGATTATGGCAATTCGCCATAAACATTACGCAGTCGAAGCTGTGCAGTTTCATCCAGAGTCCATTATGACGGAATATGGGAAAGAAATGCTTCAAAACTTTATTGATTCGTATGGAGAAGCAAAATGTACACGTATGTAAACGGGGAGCTTGTCCGAAATGAAGAAGTCCGGATTTCGCCATTTGACCACGGATTTCTTTATGGAATTGGTGTATTTGAAACGTTTCGGACTTACGATGGCAAGCCTTTTTTGCTGGAAGAACACATACGGCGGCTTAACAAAGGGTTAAACGAGTTAAACATCTTGCTTGAAGTAACGAGCCGCCAGGTAGAAGAAATTCTTTTCTTATTGGAGAAAGCAAACGGCTGGAGCAATGCTTATACTCGCTTGAATATATCCGCGGGTGAAGGTGAGATTGGGCTGCAGACGGCTTCTTATAAAAAACCAAATATCCTCGTTTTTCAAAAAGGGCTGAAACCAGCCGGGCCAATAAGCGAAAAGCGGGCAGTTTGGTTAAAAACAAAACGAAACCAGCCTGAAGGCAGTTTTCGTTTAAAGTCCCATCATTACTTAAATAATGTGCTGGGGAAACGGGAAGCAGGAGATGATCCTGCTGTAGAAGGACTTTTTTTAACTCCTTCTGGTTTTGTTGCAGAAGGAGTGGTATCCAATGTGTTTTGGGTAAAAGAAGATATGTTGTACACTCCATCACTGGAAACGGGTATTTTAAACGGAATTACCCGCCAGTTTATTTTTAATATTGCTCACGAAGCCGGTCTGCGCATAGAAGAGGGGCTGTATTCGCCAGAAAACGTTTATAAAGCAGATGAAGTGTTTGTAACCAATTCTATTCAAGAAATTGTACCGCTTTCGCATGTGGGAGACCGGAAATTTCCGGGGATCCACGGGCCGGCGGCAAATGAATTGTTTACGCTTTATCGAAAAGCTGTTCGTCAGTGACGAGCAGCACTTTTTCTTTTGCCAGGCTTTCGTAGTAAGCATCAGCATCTTTTTCGGATAATCCAAATTCGATTAATGCTGTTTTTACCGGTTTTTCATGAGTGAAAATGGAAGCTAGTTTTTCTTTTAGAGAAGGGCCGGCTGTTTTTACAGTTGCTTCAGTTCGGTGTTGAATGGTTAAATAAATGTCCGCGTCCTTGGTCAGTGCTATTATTTTAGACGGATCATATCCTTGTACTTTTAAATCTTCAATTTTTCGAATAACGTCAATTTCACTGTCAAATAAACCAATTACATGCTTCATTGGCATCCCCCTTTTCCAGCTTTTTTTGTTTCTTTTCCCTGCGATGCAAGCTGACAAACCAGGGAGGAAATTTAATCAATTGGTCGAATACGTAAGAAAAAAGGGGGATTTCGATGAAAACAGCTGATTTATGTGACGATTTTGCAGAAAAATTAACATTGGTTCGTGGTGATTTTAAATCCTATGGAGGCAAAAACGAATTTGAAGGCCCTATTTCAACGGTAAAAGTTTTTGAAGACAACGTGCTTGTTAAAAAAGCGCTTCAAACAATTCCAAAAGGACACGTGCTTGTTGTAGACGGCGGCGGTTCGAAAAATTGTGCGCTTGTAGGAGACATGCTCGGCGCGATAGCAGAAGAAAGAGGGCTGGCCGGGATCGTTGTCAATGGCTGTGTTCGTGATATTTCAAAGCTTGGCAAGCAAAATATTGGCGTACTTGCACTTGGAAGCAACCCGTTTAAGAGCATTAAAAAAGGAGAAGGGGAAACAAATGTCCCTGTTAAGTTTGGAGAAGCAGCGTTTATTCCCGGGCAGTATTTGTATGCTGACGAAGATGGTGTTGTTTTAGCGGAAAAAAAATTAAATTAATATAATAAAACACGTGCTTTGGGCTTTTCCTGCAGCACGTGTTTTATTATAAATTTTCATCGTGTGACGGGTCACGCTTATTCAAAAAACGATCCGGATTTTCTTTGATTTCACTTAGCTGGCTGGAGCGGGCCGGCCGAAAGGAGCGCCGGAAAAAATAAATTAAAAAACAAGCAACTGCAAGAATAACAATAAAAAGCAAAAATACTGTTAGTGGGTTCACTGAAACATCTCCTTTTTAATAAGTCAGCGCTCTTCTTAAATTAAACGTTCTTCTTTTTTCTATACCTTTTTTAACTGATTTTTTAAAACCCCTATTGTTTTTCTTTTTTCGTGTATAATAAACGATGATGAAAGTGATTTACATATTTAACGTATCCGGGTGAAACCGCTATGTGCGGGTTTCTTAAAAGGGAAGCTGGTGAAAGTCCAGTGCGGTCCCGCCACTGTAAATGGGAGCGAAAAACAAACAAGCCACTGTGCATTCTGCATGGGAAGGTGTTTTTTGCGATGAACATGAGCCAGGAGACCTGCCCGGAACGAACACCGTAAACCTGCGCGGATAGGTGGTGTGCCGGGCTGCTTTTTGTTGTGCCCTGCACGCACCTTTGCTATTTGCAGAGGTGTTTTTTATTGTTTAAAACAAAAAGGAGGAAAACAATGAAAAAATCATGGGTAGCTTTTAGTTTAACAGCAGCATTGCTTGCAGGGTGTGGAGGAGAAAAAGCGGACAAGCCGGAAGATAAGGAAGCAAACAAAGCGGCAGAAGAAACCACGGCTTTTCCAGTGACTGTAACCGATGCGGAAGGAACAAAAGTGGAAATTGAGGAAGCTCCAGATAAAATTGTTTCATTAATCCCAAGCAATACAGAAATTGCTTTTGAATTAGGATTGGGAGAGGAAATAGCCGGCGTTTCTGATTTTGACAATTATCCGCAAGAAACGGCAGAAAAAGAAAAAATCGGCGGGATGGAGTTTAATGTTGAAAAAATTATTGGACTTGAAACAGATCTTGTTCTTGCTCATGCATCAAGTGCTCATAATTCAAAAGAAGGATTGCAGCAGCTTCGGGACGCAGGGATTGATGTGCTGGTTGTGAATGACGCTCAAAACTTTGATGATGTATATAAGTCCATTGAAATGATTGGAAAAGCCACCGGTAAAACAAAAGAAGCAAAAACAGAAGTGGAAGAAATGAAAGAAGGACTTGCGGAAATTGAAGAAAAAGCAAGCCAGATCAGAGATGAAGACCAAAAGTCTGTTTACATTGAAGCATCTCCGGCTCCGGATCTTTACACAACAGGAAAAAATACATTTATGCAAGAAATGATTGATTTAATTCATGCAGATAACGTAATGAAGGACCAGGAAGGATGGATACCGGTGTCAGAAGAAGCCGTTATTCAAGCAAACCCTGATGTAATTGTGACAACATACGGCTACTACACAGAAAATGCCGTGGAACAAGTTGTGGCTCGTGAAGGCTGGTCTAGCATTTCTGCTGTGAAAAACAAAGAAGTGGTTGATGTGAACTCTGACCTTGTTACCCGAACGGGGCCTCGTTTAGTTGAGGGTGCTGAAGCACTTGCCAAAGCGGTATATCCAGATGTTTTTGCGCAGTAAAACATTCGCTTATCCAGCAGTTTTGGGTTTTTTAACCCTGGCTTTGTTTACAAGCATTTCAGTTGGATCTATTTACGTTCCGTTTTCAAGTGTTG
>JAPSKG010000167.1 GCA_031177795.1 Domibacillus sp. | reverse complement strand
TCCAGCCAAACATTCCTGCGTTTGCAATAATAATCATAATAATAGAAGTGGTAATGGCTGACTTGGAGAAAATTTCAACCAGGCTTTTCCACGTTACTTCCCGGTAAACAAAAACACCGACAATAAACGAGTAAAATACTGCGACGACCGCTGCTTCAGTCGGTGTGAAAATTCCGCTGTAAATCCCGCCAAGAATAATCACCGGCATCATAAGCGCTAAAAATGCTTCCTTGAATGCTGTTGCCCGCATAGCCCATGTGATGTTTTTTTCACCTTCATATCCCCGTTTTTTAGATAAAAACCAAACAAGGAAAATTAACGAACCACCGATTAAGACACCCGGCAAAAATCCGGCAATAAACAAATCTGTCATTGAAACACCCGCTGAAATTCCAAAGATAATCATTGGAATAGAAGGAGGGATAATAACCCCTAATTCCCCTGAAACGGCTGTTGTTGCTCCGGCAAACCCGATATCATATTTTTTCTTTACCATAGCTGGAATAAGAATGGAACCAATAGCAGCAGTTGTGGCTGCACTGGACCCTGAAATAGCAGAGAAAAACATTGCTGTAACAACCGTTACAACAGCAAGGCCGCCAGTCATCCCGCCAACAAGTGAATTAGCGAAGTTTACCAGCCTTTTTGAAATACCGCCTGTTTCCATAAGCGCACCCGCAAGAATAAAAAATGGAATGGCCATTAATGGAAACAAATCAAGCGCTGCAAACATCCGCTGAACTACAACGCTTAGCGGCATTGTCCCATCGCCGATTAAAGCGATGCTTGAAGCAAGGCCAAGTGATAATGCAACCGGAACACTTAAAAACAATAAAACTAATAATGAAATAAACATTAAACCGGCCATTTTTATTCACTCCCTTTGAAAAATTCCCGATCCGCTTCCCCTTTTAGCGTCAGCATTAAAACGGCAATGGAATTCATAAGCATGAAAAACCCTCCCACCGGAATGGACGCATAAGGAATTGACATTGGTATTTTGGCTCCCGGTGAAAGCTGAGTTCCTACATGAGCCAGCATTTCATAGCCGTAAATAATCATAATCAAAAAGAAAAACATCGAAATCACAACTGTAATAGCTCTTAAACCTCTTTGCATTTTAGGAGAAAGCCTTTCAGAAATAGCTTCCATTCCGATTAAAGCACTGTATCTGACTGCCAGGGCGGCGCCGAGAAGAACCAGCCAAATCATAGAATAACGGGCAATTTCTTCTGTCCACCTCGGCAAATCCAGCTCTGTGTACCTGGATGCAAAACGGATAACAACTTGATAAAGGATAAGAGTACTCATGACCATTAACAAAACAGCTAATATGTATCGGATGAAAAGGTTTATTTTATCTACTATTTTTATATATGCCTGCACTGAATTTCACCCCTTAAGATAAATAAAGCGGATAGAAGTAGATCTATCCGCTTCTTTTTTATTTTGTATTACGAATTTCCTCGATCAATTCTGTGCCGAATTGAGGTTCGTATTTTTCATAAACAGACTCTGTCGCTTTTTTGAACGGTTCTAAATCAGGGTTTTCAATAACTTTCATGCCGTTTTTCTTAAGTTCTTCAATGTATTTTGTTTCCATGTCCTGAACAACTTGACGCTCATAAACACCTGCTTCTTTCGCAGCTTCTTCAACTGCTTTTTGCTGGTCTGGTGACAAAGTGTCAAATTTAGCTTGAGACATCATCAAAAGAGACGGATTGTAGAAATGGCGTGTCATCGTTAAGTGATCTTGAACCTCGAAAAAGCGAGATGTCATAATAACGGGAACCGGGTTTTCTTCGGCATCAATTGTGCCTTGCTGAAGTGCTGTGAAAAGCTCTGTGAAAGCCATTGGTGTTGGCTGAGCGCCCATTGCGCTAAATGAATCCATGTGAATGTCGCTTTCCATTGTACGGATTTTGATGCCTTTTAAATCTTCCGGTTTTTCAATAGGTGTTTTGGCTGTTGTAACGTTACGGAAGCCGTTTTCCCACCATGCTAGTGTTTTCACACCCATGGTTTCTTCTACCTTCGCACTTAAGTCTTGTCCGATTTTTCCATCAAGCACTTTATGTGCATGTTCTGCATCTCTAAACAAGAATGGCAGGTCAACGACTGTTACTTCTGGAGCAAAACCGCTCATTGGCCCGGTTGATGTTAATACCATATCAACACTTCCCACTCCCAAGCCTTCAATCATGTCACGCTCTGCCCCAAGTGAACCGTTTGGAAACACTTCGATTTTTACAGAGCCATCTGTTTTCTCATCAACAAGCTCCTGGAATTTCAACATCCCTTCTTGATAGTGAGATGTTTCTGATAGCGTATGCCCTACTTTCAATGTGATCGCTTCACCGCTGCCGCCGCTTTCTGCTTTGCCCCCAGTAGCTGTTGAGCCGCCTCCGCCGCTGCACGCTGACAATAAAACCATTGACGAAACTGCCATTACACTTAAAAATTTCTTCATTCCCTATACCTCCCTAAGATGTTAAACTGTTTATTTTGTTGATCGCATTCACCAAGGATTGCGGATTTCCAAATGCTCCTGCTTTTGTTACAACAGGCACTCCTTGCAAGTCCCCATCTAATATTTCACATAATGGGATGCCTTCTTCTACTTCATCAGCGACTCGGAGGCGTTCAACCCCGAGCTGTTCAAATGTGCGGTAAGCAATGTCTCCACCGGTAAGAACAAGCCCTGAAATTTTTTGCTCCTCCAAGACAGAGGCGGTAATTTGACCAAGAGACTCTGCGATCAAGTTTCCGATTTCCAGTCCATTCTTTTCATCAGAATCAAGAAGCAGGCGTTTTGTTTCTTCAGAATTTTCGGTTGTTAAAACCGGGGCAAATCCTTGCTTCATTATGTCAACCATTTCAGAAGAAGCCCGCTTTATTTCTTGCCCGCGAAGTTCACTGTTTACTAGAAGCAGCGGATTCGCGACAACAACCCGCACATTTTCTTCGGCTGCCAGGGATTGAATTTGCCTCCTAGTGACAGCGCTTACACTACCTGCAACTGTAAGAATAGGAAAACCAGTTTTATTTTCTCTTGCCATTTTTTCTTGCGGCTGCTCCAGCTGCTGTTCGAAAGTTTGAGAAAAGCTTTCAGCTAAACCGGCAGACCCTGCCCAAAGAATTTTTAAACCGCTTGCTGCAGCCATCTTTGTAACCGTTGTCAAATCAGATTGCAAAAAACCATCACAAACAATAATTTGTTCGTTTTTCTCAAGGCTTTTGTAGAGCTGATCCGTTACCTGGTTATTGCGGATTTGCTGAATGCTTAAATGGCCAATTTTCCTTTTTGTTTGCTGCCCAACCCATGTAGGAATGTGGGACTCCGTTACAGGACACTTTGGATCTTTAGCTATCTCTGAATCTTCAATCAAACTATTGTGAATAAGGTGATAGCCCCCAACAGTTACTCGTCCATTTTTCGGATAAGCTGGAAGGAGAATAACCAGATCAAATAAGTTACTGTCTAATAGTGCATCAATTTCTGCTCCGATGTTTCCACGCAAAGTTGAATCAATTTTTTTATAAATGTGAGGAAAAGAACAAACAGATAAATGTTCTGCAACCGCTTTTATTTCGGTGTATGCTTTTTTCGGGCTTAACGATCTGGTTTCAGCGTTTAACACCACTACGTCTGCTTTTAATTCCTGTTCAATAGTTTCTTTTCGCAAAAGCGAGATGGTCTGAAATCCTTTTTTAGCAAACTGGACACCAGCATCATTCGCCCCTGTTAAATCATCTGCGACAATGAACAACTTGGTCATCTCAATTCTCACCCATCACCCTTCGTCAATTAATCGTTTTGAACCTTTCAAACTTTCTGAACTTATCATATCGCATAATGTTGCATTGTACAATACATTTCTTAAAATATTTGTTTTATTTTGCTACACTTTGTCAATCACCAATCATATTGTTTCATTTAGAAACAAAAATAAAAGGATAACAGAATAAATTCTGTTATCCTTTTACTTCTTCTTTCATTTTTCTCCACAAAGTAGATCGGTTGATCCCAAGCCTTTTGGCTGCGTGTGATTGATTAAATTCTTCTTCTTCCATAACCCGCTGAATAATTTCCATCTCTAGTTGTTCTAAAGTTTTGTTGCCTATAGAGATAGAAAAACTTTCTGAGCCATTAGCAGCCATTCTGAAAAACAATTCATCCAAAATGTCGTTTACTTCTTTTTTCTCGATAAACGGGCCTGTACTTACAATACACATTCTTTCAATTACATTTTTTAATTGCTGAATATTACCCGGCCATTTGGCTTCTTGTAATTGGCTCATTACTTCCGGGCGAACGCCTACAATTTGCTTTCCCAATTTTGCATTGAAGGAAGCAATAAACCAGCGGACTAATTCCGGCAAATCCTCCGGCCGTTCCCGCAAAGGCGGTATGGTCACAATCGCTCCATTAATTAAGTGAAACAAATCTTCCCGAAACTTTCCGGTTTCAATAGCGCTGCTTAAGTTATGAGAGTTTGCAGAAACAAACCGGACATTCACTGGAATAGAATGGGTCCCATTTATGCGCGTCACTTTTTTCTCCAGCAATACATTGATCAATTTTGCCTGGACTGACAGCGGCATTTTACCTATTGCATCAATAAAAAGCGTTCCGTTATGCGCCGCTTCAAAAGCACCTTGTTTTTTTTCTTCTCCAATAAACCCGAAGATTTCTTTTTCTAATTGCTCTTCTGAATAAGCTTCACAATTCAAGAAAACAAAAGGAAACTCTTTTTGAGGGCCGGCATTATGAATAGCTTGAGCCAGGCTTTGTTTACCAGCGCCTGCTTCTCCATAAATAACAATAGAATTGTTTGTTTTGCTTAATTCAACCGCTGCGCTAATTAGTTGTTTCATTTCCTGGTTCATTGCCACTAAAGTATTAAAGTGCATATGCGGCTGTATAGAGTTGGCAAATAAGCTGCGCCTAATCTGGCTTTCAATTCGTTGTACTTCTTTTGTTTCCTCTAAAATCACCAGACTGCCCAGCGTTTCTTCATGTTTTTGAAGCGGAAGCTTTTTAAGAATGTATTTTTCCCCTTGCAGTGTGCAAATGCTTTCGGAAAGTTCTAGTTCCGGGTTCATCAAGCCTTCAATCTGCATTTGAGGAAGCACTCGAAGAAGCTCTTTCCCGGCTACTTCTTGTTGTTTTAACCCTAAAAGTTTTTCCGCTTTGCCGTTTAACATTTG
>JAPSKG010000166.1 GCA_031177795.1 Domibacillus sp. | reverse complement strand
CAGAAAAGACGAACCGGCTAGTATAAAGCTTAATAATGCTAATTCTCTATTTAAAAACAAAAAATCGAGTACGAAGCCATATGGCCAAGTACTCGATTGCTTTATTGTTTTTGTTATAAACAGAAATAATAAATAAAATTTTCATAAAAATGACTCATTTTTTCTTTATACGGCGTATTTTCAAAGTTTTAACAAAGGAATGCTCCGAAATCCTGCTAGATTGCGCTGCTTTTCTCGGATATCGCGCCATCTTTTTGATTTATTGGGCTGCCTTTTGTGAAAAAGCTTCACTCTGCTAACGCTTTTGTTTTTTCTCATTCGATTTCCGTACTTTCACCAGCGTTTTAGATGGCTGCTTGCGAATCCATTTCACGTATTTTTTAATTTTTTCATCATCTCTCAGCAGCTCGATGGTGTTTAGCCGCACGGCGAGCTCCTTATTTGTGTACAGGGCATGAATTTGCTTATGACATGGAATACACAAGTTAGCAGTCGGTAGCTTAGACCCTCCTTCTTCTCTTGGAGTTAAGTGATGCACTGTTGTCTCCACTTGCTGCCTCTGGCATAATTCACAAACTAACGCTTTCATGGTCTCCTCCTTTACACATTTGTTTTGTTCCCCCTGTTTTCATATGTGTCCTTCCCATTTTCTATTGATCACATTATAAACGAGCAAGTTCCCACTAAAGAAACGAGGTGCTTTCAAAAAAAGAAAAAACGCTTTGCTGCCTTTTTCAAGGCCGACAAAGCGCTGTTCATTAACTACTCCACTTTTTAAGCAACGGTCCAGTTTCTCCAAACACCGGGTCGGTTTTCGGCACAGGAACAGCACTGATTTGGCTGATTGCCTGAGCACGGGCGTTTGGATCTCGTTTTCGAATATCCGGATTTATACCATCATAATAAGCGCCCACCACAGCAAAGTCAGGAGAACCATCCAGCTTTTTGTGGCCGGTTCCGGCCGGGAGGACGATAACGTCACCTGTTTTTAATTCCACCCGCTCGCCTGCGTCTCCGCCAACAAGTACGGTTGCTTGACCGCTTACCACCCCAAGCACTTCATGAGTGGTTGCATGATAATGATGATAGTCGTATATATCGCCTCTCCAGCTGTTTGTCCAGTTGTGGCGGTTGAACGCCGGCTCCATGTCTGTTACCCGGTCGCCAAAAACACCTTCATAAACAAGAACCGGATAAATCGGATTGTTTGGGATTTGTCCATCATCTGTCATAATAAATGATCTTACTTGTGGCTCCAAATCGACTCGCTCCTTTCAAGAGTGCAATATCTCTTTTGTTATACCCTGAAGAAACGTCCTTAATACTTTTTCTTTGCAAAGCGTTTTATCCTCCATTTACTTTTTTGCATACTCCATTCTCCTTCCTGACACAATAATCATTAAACAAAATAGGAGGTGTGTTGTTTGATTCAGTCAAATGAAGGCGCCGGCAAAAATATTCAAGATACGGTCGACAAGCTAATGGAAAAAGGCGTTCCGGCAAAAGCAGCCGCTTATGCTGCGTCTATGGGCTATTTACGGACATTAAAAAAGCCGCAGACAAAGCCTGGAGAACAAAGCAAGCCCCATTTATAGAATTATGCCTGTAAGTATTTGTTGTTTTAACCAGTAAATAAAAATTCCCTGAAGGAATATTTGTTCTTATGCTGAATATATAAATATAGAACTTATGTTCCGAAAGGGTGTTTGCTATGAAAAAATTGTATAAAGATCGCGGAATGCTCAAATGGCAAGGTTTTTTGCTGGCTGAACACAGCGAACAACTACAAACAAAAAACACAGAAGCTGCTCCTCTTTACCTGGATGAACAAGCTCTGGAAGAGTTTAATCAGCTTGTTTGCGAATCATATCACTTAAAAAAGCCCATTTCTATACAGGTGAACACGTTTGGTCTCCCTTACATTGAAGGCACAGGGATTGTAAAATTTCTTCCACCGGTTAATGGGCGTTTGGAGCTTAAGGGCAGCGGTTCATTTTGCATGAAAGATATTGTGTCCGTCCGCCTTGCAGAAAACGGAGAGGATCATGTTTATTGATTATACACAGCTTTCACGCCGCGACATTTTATGCATTGATGTCAAGTCGTTTTTTGCCAGCGTGGAAGCTGTCAGGCGTCGCCTTCACCCGCTGCATGCCTATGTGGTTGTTATTGCAAACAAAGAACGTGCCGGATCTGTAGTGCTGGCGGCATCACCGCGAGTAAAAGACGAGTTTGGGATTTGCACCGGCTCCCGCCAATTTGAACTGCCGGATGATCCGCGACTTTTAGTGGTCGAGCCATCAATGTCTCTTTATTTAAAAGTAAACAAAATGATCATTGACATTTTCCGCCGCTTTGTAGCTGACGAAGACTTACATATTTACAGCATTGACGAAGCATTTTTGGATGTGACCGCCTCAAAGCGTTTGTTTGGAGATAAGCTGTCGATTGCCCGCTTAATTCAGCGCACAATTTGGGGCGAGTTGCGGCTTGTTGTAACAATCGGCATTGGGGACAATCCATTGTTAGCGAAACTTGCGCTTGATAACGAAGCGAAAAAAGCGCCAGGCGGCTTGGCCTACTGGCCGTATGAGGATGTTCAAAAAAAAGTGTGGGCAATTCATCCGATCACTGAAATGTGGGGAATTTCTTCCGGATACGCCAAAGCGCTTCACAATATAGGCATTGATTCTGTGAAAACCCTGGCACAAGCAGATCAGTGGAAGCTGAAGAAAAAATTTGGCATCCTCGGCCAGCAGCTCTACTACCATGCATGGGGCGTGGACTACAGTGTGATTTCTGAAAAAATGCGCCAAAAAGAAAGCTCTTATTCAAAAGGACAAGTTTTAATGCGTGATTATACAACTGCCACTGAAATTATTGTTGTTATTAAAGAAATGACAGAGGATGTTGCCATGAGGCTCCGCCGTCAGGGAGCCGCTGCGTCCGGCGTTGCCCTCGCTGTTTTATACAGCAAAGATATTGAGGACAAAGGCTTCCGCCATCAAACCATCTTGCCACGCAGCACAAACAGCACCGCTGAATTGTCCAAAGCATTTATCCGGCTTTTCAACTCCTACTGGCAAGGCCAGCCGGTACGGCAACTGCACATCACCTGCCGCAAGCTAACCCCCGCCGGCTACGAGCAACTGGAGTTATTTACTCCGGTCCATCTTGACTTGCGCCGGCACATTCTGGATAAAACAATTGACCAAATCCGTGATCGATACGGAAAAGGGGCTATTTTCTATGCGTACAGCTTATTAAAAGGCGGTACTTATTTGCAGCGGGCCAGTCATGTTGGAGGACATAAAGGATTTTCTAATTAAACTGCTTGTTTTTTAGAAACAGCAAGCAAAAACCCCATTTGTTTGTAAATGGGGTTTTGTTAAAACGATTCCATATTGCGTTTTACCTTATTTGCTTTTTGTTTTATTAGTCAGCTGGACTGTCGTGCACAAGCACGGGAATGGTAAAAGAAGTTGTTTTAATTTCTTTTTTTCCTTTTTCTGCGTAATTTAACCCGCGCCCATTTTTCATCTCAATATATTCAATCATTTTTTCTGCTGTAATTGGCGGGCTATGGTAATACCCTTGTATTTGATCACAATTATATGACTGCAGCAGGGTATGCTGATTTTCCGTTTCCACGCCTTCTGCCACCACAATGCAATTTAAGCTGTGCCCCATGGTTATAATAGCCTTGGTAATTGAGCGGTCTTCATTTTTATCGAAAATATCTTTAATAAACGAACGGTCAATTTTTAAAGTATCAATTGGAAACCTTTTTAAGTAGTTAAACGAAGAATAGCCGGTGCCAAAATCATCAATCGAAATTTTCACTCCTAACTTCTTGAGGCTTTCCAGGGTGTTGATAACTACTTCTTCATGATTCATAAACACGCTTTCCGTCAGCTCCAGCTCCAGCCATTTTCCGTCTAGCCCTGTTTCTTTTAAAATGCTTTTAACCATCTGGTCAAAATCCCCTTGTTGAAACTGATGAGCAGAAACATTAACCGAAATGACGACCGGGCTGTATCCTTCTTCTTGCCATGTTTTGTTTTGCCTGCAAGCCGTTCGCAATACCCAGTTTCCAATCATGTTAATTAAGCCGGTTTCTTCTGCAATAGGAATAAATTCCATAGGGGAAATCATTCCTATTTCAGGCTGATGCCAGCGGATTAATGCTTCGATTCCAACCAGTTTTTCAGAAGGCAATTCTACTTTTGGCTGATAATGTACTTCAAACTCATTTTTTTCAATTGCTTTTCGTATATTATTTTCTAACTTTAACCGCCTAATTGTTTGATCATTAAATTCCTTCTGGAAAAAAACATACCCTCCTCCTCCTGACTCTTTTGCTTGATACATAGCCAGGTCCGCATGTTTAATCAATACTTCTGTGCTCACTCCATCATCAGGGTATAAACTGATTCCCACACTGGTGTTAATAAAACACTTGTTTTCATTTAACAGGAACGGCAAGGAAATAGACTCGTTTATTTTTTCTGCGGTTTGAATCACTGCTTGTTTGTTTTGAGCGTCTTTCAGCAAAACAACAAATTCATCTCCGCCGAATCGGGCGACTGTTCCTTTTTTCCCCACGCAGTCTATTAATCTTTTTGCGACTTGTGTTAGTAAAAGGTCGCCTGCCGCATGTCCCATTGTGTCATTGATAAATTTAAAGCGGTCTAAATCTACAAACAAAACAGCTGAAAACCTGTTTTTTTTATTATTAGATGCTTTTATAATGTCATTTATTTGTTCCATAAACAAAAATCTGTTTGGCAGTCCGGTTAAATTATCATAGTGTGCTAATGTAGACAAGCGATTTTGAGATAACTGAATTTCTTTTAAAATTTTATTTACAACAAAAGCTGCCCCTAAAACAACAAGAATAATTACAATAAGCATGACATAAATGAATAGGTTTGATGCAGAGAAAACAGAAAACGCTGGAGCCGGCTTGACAGTTCCTACAACCCAGCTGACACCGTTACGAATAGGAATTTTTTGAAACGAAACAAAATACTTTTTTCCATTTGTTTTAACTATTTGTTTTCCTTTGGACTGTTTAACAAATTGCTCCCACAGTATCGGTTTTTTTATGACTGTTTTTCCGAAAGGCAAGCTCACTTTTTTTTGAAATGCTGTTTTCTGAATTAACCGATTATGGGCCGGGTTACTGCTGGCGATTAAGTACCCTTTTTCATTCATAACAAAAGTC
>JAPSKG010000165.1 GCA_031177795.1 Domibacillus sp. | reverse complement strand
TCTTTGTCTGTTTTGCAAGCTCGAGCAGGTTTGGCGTTTCGTTTGTTCATCGGCCTTTCTGCTGCAAAGACAAACCATCAAAACGGTTTACAGGTTTTGCACACTTGATTGTTTTTCTTTTTTTCTGTTTTTGAAAAAAGCTAATACCAGCACAATAATGGGGAGAATAACCTGCATAGGCAAGTGAAGAAAAACAGGTACAATTTTAAGTCCTTCCATGAAATGCTCAGGAAGGTCACTTGCTATAATCATAGACAAAGGCAGCGCGATAAAAGTAATCTGAAAAACCAATCTTGAGGATTCTTTAATTTTAAACAGTTCCGCAGTCCCTGCTACTACTATATAAAGAAATATGGCGATTTTAAAAAAACCGGCGATCACAGTTCCAAGCATGAAAAAGATATCCAAACGCTGTAAAAATCCAGCAACCTCAATTGATTGTATAGTAGACAAAAGTGGAAATAAAGAACGTGACGCCAAGCTGACACCGAGCACACTTATGTTAAGAGTCATAAGCAATGCCAGAGAAATTCCGCTGGCGAGTAAAGCAAACACACCGGCTTTTTTAGCTTTTTGGACGTTTCCAACATAAGGAAGTAGTAAAATGAATGCAAGTGCTTCTCCAAATGGAAAATACAGTGTTTGGCTAAATGCCGTTTTGATCACTGGCTTTAAGCCGTTTTCCAATACTGGTTTCATACCCTGGATGTCGACTACACCTGAAAGCAAAAGAAGCAAAAAAGCAGCAAGACTTAAAAGTAAGTAAACTACAAACAGCAGTTCTGCTGTTCTTGCCATAACTTCTATTCCGTTTCTTACGGCAATCACAACAGTAAGCATCATTAAGCCAATTAAAACAAGGATGGGCGTTTCCGGGTAAAAATTGATGGCCAGCATTTCTCCAAAATCCCGAAGAACCCTTGCTTCCAGGTAAAGAAAATAAAGCAAATACAAGAAAGTTACGATCTTTCCTAAAAATTGCCCAAATATCATCTGAAGATATTCCGGAGGAGAAAGGTCAGGATAAAAAGCAAAAATACGATGATAAATTAAAAACAAACAAATGCCGCCGGCCATTCCGATAAGAATAGCCAGCCAGGCATCTTGCTTTGCGTCTATGGCTAAAGGAACAAAAATAGCTGTGCCCATTTCAAATAAAAAAAGGAGTACAAACAGCTGATAGGCACTGATTTTTACTTTTTCCACTGGGTGTTCACTCCTTTATGTCTGAAAGAAAAGAATTGGTTTTTGTTCCGCTGTTGCGGATAAAAGCATCCACTTTCACGTTGAACGTTACCTTTGGAAAATAAACATCATTCCATTCCTTCTCTATTTTTTTCCATAATTCAGGATCTGAATGATGAATGGTTTGCCCAAACCCTAAAACATCCGTTTTGTTTTTTTGCGAACGGTTGATAGTAGCTTCTAAATGTTTTTTAATTTCGTTTTCCACCGTTTTTTCTATTTTGGCTATGGTAGCTGGATCATCTAACTTTACCGGTTTTGAAACTTCACGGATTCTTCCTTCAGTGCGAACTTGAATCGTCATGCTGGGAATTTTTTTTGATGTATCCGGTTCAAGTTTGGTTTCCTGGCGAAAAGTGGCAAAAAGAATGGCATGCTTTGTTCCTTTCCACTCTATCGGTACATCGGTGCTGACGAGTTTATTGCGCATCCATAAAACACCTTTGGCCATGTCGCCATCATACCAATCGATTAGTTTTCCTTCTTTAAAAACAGCCAGTCCATCTGCTTCAAGGCGGGCGTCTAGTTCTGATTGCTGAACGTTCTCCATTTTTTTTCCTTTTTCCACATCTCCTACTATACTAAAACCGCCGACTACAGCATCTAATCCGGAAGTGGTAGATCCTTTTACAAAGTCCTGGACGGTCACCACCAGACTTTCTCCTAACGCTTTTTCAGTAAATTCCACGGTTCGGTTGATTTTTACTGCGCCGACTTTGTCAATAGCAGTGTTTAGTTTAAGGATATCTTCCGCTTTTGCATCACGGGCAATAACAATGTGGGTGGCCAACCTGGCTTCGGCATTGCGGTCAAACGAATCCAAAAGCGGCCGGATGCCTTCTTCCCTTGCCAGGTCTTCACCAATCACTAAAAGATTGGCATGAGGGTGATACAAAACCCTGGAAACTTTCGATGACAAGTTGGAATGCGCTTCTAGAATCGTATCTCCTGTAGCTTTAAACACAGTAAAGGGCGGGCTGCTTCCGCCGCCGCCCCCTTGAAGCCCTCCGGCTACACTACCGGGATTTAAAAGCTGGACGCCTTTTACGTAATTGCCTTTTTCATCTTTATCGAGCGAAATGGCTGCGATAATAGCCAGATCTGTTAACTCTCTTTTGCCCCAGCACCCTGATAAAAGCAGAGTGCTGATTACCGTAAAATAAAAAATCATCCATTTTCTACGATTCATTTTCGTCACCTTTCTCGCTTTCCCGGCTCATCAATCGGCCTTCAGGCGCAGCTGGCCGCTGATTTTCTCCTTCGCGAATGATGTTTTTTGCAGCAATGAACGATGGACGATGTTTCAGTTTCCATAAAGGCCTTCTGTAAACCGTATCACCCATTCCCTCTAGATTTATCGGAGCCAACGGAGACATGTAAGGAACGCCGAAAGAACGCAGGCTGCAAAGGTGAATAAGTAAAATGAAAAATGCCAAAAGCATTCCGTAAAAACCAAACATGGCTGCACTAATCATAAATATAAAACGAAGCAGCCGGACTGAAATCGCAACGGAGTACGCTGGAGTTGCAAAACTGGAAATAGCTGTTACGGCTACGACAATAACCATCGCCGGCGAAACAATACCTGCTTGAACAGCTGCTTGCCCAATAACCAGACCTCCGACGATAGAAACCGTGGCACCAATGGCTTTCGGCATGCGAATTCCGGCTTCCCGTAAAATTTCGAAGGTAACTTCCATCAAAAAAGCTTCCACAACAGCCGGAAAAGGAACGCTTTCCCGCTGGGCCGCAACAATAATAAGCAGCTGTGTTGGGATAAGCTCGGGATGAAACGTAGTGGCGCCGATGTAAATGGCAGGACCTAATAGTGAAATAAGGAAAACAGAAACACGTAAAAACCGAATAGCACTGGAAATATCAAAACGGGAATAATAATCTTCAGTTGCCTGGAAAAACTGGATAAATACCGCCGGAGCCAAAAGAACAAATGGTGTTCCATTCACAAAAATGGCCACTCTTCCTTCTAACAGGTTGCCGGCTACCACATCTGGCCGGTCTGTATTATAAATGGTTGGAAAAGGGCTTCTTGGATTGTCTTCAATCAATTGTTCAACATAGCCGGAATCAAGAATGCTGTCTATGTCTATCTGCTTTAATCGCTTGCGCACTTCTTCCAAAATGTCTTTTCGTGCTAGCCCGTTTATATACATAATCGATACGTTTGTTTTGGTCATTTTTCCTAAGGTCATCGACTCTGTCCACAAATCGGGATTATTGATGATGCGCCGGACCATTGCCAAGTTGGTTTCGGCGGACTCAACAAATCCTTCCCTTGGCCCCCGTACCGATATATTTGAGCCGGATTCTTGAACAGAACGCCTGGACCCCCCTTGCGTGCTTGCAATCAGCGCTTCTCCAACGCCGTCAATAAAAATAGCCGTATTGCCGGTCAACATGGATTCAAATAATTTATCCCAGTCATTTTCCCGCTTCACGCTTCCAAGCGCCACTATTTCTTCCGGAACCATTTCTAAAATTTTTTGCCGGTCAAGGTTGTTATGTAAGTCGGAATGCTTCATCATCGATTCAATTAAAAAGTCATTGATGAACGCATTGTTTACCAGTCCTTTTACATATACAACGGCTGTTTGAATTTCCGAATTGCCCCCTGCTCTTAACCGCCGGACCACAATATCAGGACTGTTTCCGGTTTTCTTTTTAATGTAATCTAGATTCACCGATAAAGATGAATCCATGGGCGTCTGTGATTTTTTCTTGTTAGATGGAGAAGAAGGCTTGTTGTTTTTTTTCTGTGTTTTGTTTTTTTCCTGTTCATTGTTTTGCTGCTGTTGAAATTTAAAAAGAGAAAAAACAACAATCAATACTTTTTTGAAAAATGAAGCCATAGCACAGACCCCTTTCTTTGCGTTTGCTTTCTAGTTTGTACGAAAACTAGAAATACATTCCTGCTCTTTGTTAAAAAGCATGACCCGGTCAAAAAATGCAATCCCTCTTGCTTTGTGCAAACGCAGCAAGAGGGATTGTTCTTTGCTGTTTTCCTTAAAATGATTTTGCCAGTTCCTCTGCACGCTTGATCGCTTCTTTTTTCAAATCTTCCGCTTGTTCCGGGAACTGGTTGTGCCCTTCAATAAACAAGCCGTCAAAAGAAGGAACGCCAAAAAACTGCATAATCACTGTTAAGTAACGGTGGCCCATTTCCAGGGAAGCGGCCGGACCTTCTGAATAAATACCGCCGCGCGCTTGAATATGCAGCGCTTTTTTGTCTTTCATTAACCCGACAGGGCCTTGTTCTGTATATTTAAATGTTTTTCCGGCCACGCAAACAGAATCAATATACGCTTTCATAACGGGAGGAAATGAAAAGTTCCACATCGGTGTAACAAACACATATTTATCTGCCGAAACAAATTGGTCACACAGCTCGGAAAGACGGCCGACTTTTTGTTTTTCCTGTGGGCTCAGCTCGCCGCCTTGCTGAAGTTTCCCCCACCCGCTGAATACATCGTTATCAATGTGGGGAATATTTTCTTTGTACAAATCCAGGCGAGTTACTTTATCATTTTTATTGCTTTCTTGATAAGCTTTAATAAAAGCTTCGCCTACAGCCATGCTGTAAGATTGAGATCCGTCATGCGGATGTGCCGTAATAAAAAGAACATTTGCCATAAATGATATCTTCCCTTTCCTTGTAGAAATGTATTGCTTTCTTAAGTTGTTTGAATCCCATTAATTTATTCATGCCAAACAGGATTTCACGTGCGTTAAATGAAATAATATTCAACCAAAATAAAGAAAATTGTTTGGAATGTTTGTTTACACGGGGTGGTGTGCATGCAGCAGAAAACAATTTAAAAAAGAAAAAAATTTATCAGCCCGGCTGAAAAAAGAAATAAATCAGGATAGGGGGGCAATGGAATTGTGATTTTAAGCACAAAAAAAGGAAAGCTGTAAAAAAAACAGCTTTCCTTTTATTTTTGCGAGCAAAGGTGGTACCCGGAATCG
>JAPSKG010000164.1 GCA_031177795.1 Domibacillus sp. | reverse complement strand
AAAGCAAACAGGATATGTTCGCGGGGGATGTTCGCCCATTGGCATGAAAAAAACGTATCCAACATTTATTGATACCCGGGCAGAAACATTAAGCTTTATAGTGATTAGTGCCGGAAAGATTGGTGCACAGATTGAGCTGGAGCCAAAACACTTAAAACAAATTGTAAACGCTATATTTTGTGAAATTGTGAACAAAATGTGAAAGAAATGTTAAAAAGCTGTGGAAAGTGAATGAAGCAGCAAACAGGTGGTTCTTTTTTTAAAAAACGCATCGTATACTAGGGACATCAAAAGAAACAGGAGTTGACCCTTATCATGATGGTCGTTGAAAATCTTCTTGACGTGAAATGTTATTTCGCCGGTGAAGTAAAAGAAAATTTTGTTGTTCAATATGAAAAAATGCTAAAGTCAGGTGCATTTTTTAAAGCGGGCGAATTACATGAATTGGAAGAAGAAACAGCGGAGTGTGTAAAAGTCCTTAGCCAAACAGGAGAGGCATGTTCAGTCACAAGAATTAAAGAATACCCAATTGGTGGAGAATATTCTTCTGTAGAAGCTGTCCTGGCCCGTATTCGGGAAGTGCACAGCGATATTTTCAAAGGGTAATATTATTTATATACATGATAACAACAGCCGGTTCCTTCCAGGAGCCGGCTTTTTATATTTAAGCGTGTTATACGCCGGCGTTGCTTTAGTTATTTAAGCAATAAACGAAAACAGGAATTCTTAGTTTGTGATAGCTTTTGTTTCAATGAGAGTTTTTCTTGAAAATTAACAGTGGCCTTAATGCCCGGCAGTTTTCCCTAACATTGGACTTTAACTTAATTGATATATGAGAAGAAACGGGCTGAAAATCCATCATAAAAACAAATCAGTTTTCATACATTAGTCCGGGGAGGCGGTCCGATGATTTACTTTACATCAGGTCATACGGCAAAAGGGTTTGTACAGATAGCGGAAACAAATGTCCAGGAAATAAAACTATGCATTTTGCTGCGGGGAGGCGGGGACTTTGCTCAAATGGAGTGCCTCGAAGAAATCGAGCAGCGCCTAAAAAAAGAAAAAGTTGCATTTGAATGTATACGCAGCCCGTGGAATGCGGCTCTTCCGGAAGGATTAATTGTAGGGGAAATCGCCATTTGGTGCAGCAGCTACGTACCAAAACTGCCAGCTGGTACTGTAGTGCGTCATGCAGCGATCCGGCCAGACTTGCTTTCTGCGCCAATGTCTTCAAAAACGGCTCACTTGGCCTACGACTGTTTTCGAAAAGCGCATTTTGTGCGCGATGAATGGGAGTCCATCTTTGTAAAGCAGTTGAATAAAGAAAAAGCTGACCAGCTCGCAAAAAACTGGATGGACTTTTTAATTCCAGAAAAACCGGGGAGCATGCAAAAAACCGTCCACCGATTTTTAGGAGCCGCCACGCCATCGGGAACGGTTGACTGTATTCCGCAGCTAACCGCTGATTTATCAAAACGAATTTTTATTAAAGGGCGGCCCGGAAGCGGCAAGTCTACTTTTATGAAAAAAATTGCCCGGGCAGCTGAACAGCAAAAGTTTGAAACAGAAGTTTACCATTGCAGCTTTAACCCGGAAAGTATTGATATGGTTATTGTGCGTGAGCTTGGTTTTGCTTTGTTCGACAGTAATGCACCACATGAGTATTTCCCGGAAAATAACCAGGGAGACCAGGTGATTGATATGTACAAGGAACTGATTAAGCCGGGGACTGACGAGCAATTCGCCAAAGAAATTGAGCTTTATGCCAACAAGTATGCTGAGTTCCTCGATAAAGGAACCGCGCATTTGCTTGACGTATACAACGATAAGAAAAAAACGCGGACAGCCACATCAATAGCCGCTTCAAGAACCGCAGAGTTAATTTGGAATTATTTATAAGAAAAAAAAGCTCCAATCTTTTTATCCACGATGGCTGTTTCGTGAAGGCCGCTGTGGCTGATAGTATGGTCGTAGATAATATCCATCCGATACTGGCGAGCAGGTACAATTGCTTTTAAGCTAAGGGCACTTTCAAGCGTTGTTACTTTATCTCCTGTAGCGGCAATGTTTAAAACGTTTGTTTCAGGCGGAAATCGGCCATGGTTTAATTTGATTTGCGCAAGAGCAGGAGACCCTGGCATAAGATCATAAACTGCTGGCCCTTTGTTTAAAGTAAACCAGTGAACATTGGCGATGCCGTTAAAGGGGCTGCCAAGGGCAACAAAGCGGCTGACGGAAGGGTGCAGCGCCGGGTCATAAAGTTCTTGTAAAAACTTCACCGAAACAATACCGCCCATTGAATGGCCAACCACATTTACTTGATCAATTCCATATTCTTTTTTTAACACCTGCATAACAGATGCAAGCGCCTGGGCTGTTGTTTTAAAAGATGCCCGGTTGTTTTCAAACACCACCTGAATAAGGGCCGGTTTATCCGGCAAAATTTTTTCTTCATGAACGAGCAGCCGGCCTTTTCTGGTTACGTTGACTGTTAAAGCTTTTGAACCCCAGCCCCGTTCTTCAAATCGGGCAATCATTGTTTCAAAGGAGTGGGCCGATCCTTTAAAGCCATGCACAAAAACAACAGGATCTTTATATTGATTTTCAGAAATAGCACGGTCACTTTTTTCAAGTGTTAAGATGCTGGCGTAAACAAAAAAAGCAGCTAGTAAAAATAAAGTGAATTTGCGCATTCTTGTTGTTCCTCTCTAAATAAGTCCCATTTTTGGCTTTTTTCAAGGTAATATGTACTATTATACGAAACCAAAAGGGAAAGATACATATGGACACAGCAACAAAAAACAGAAAAAACGCCTTTTTCTTTAATAAATCAGAAAAAGGCGCTGTTTGATGCAAATTAATCCAGTTCTTTTCCAGCTGCTTCGCGGATTTCTGTCCGCTTTTGGTACAAGTTAGATAAAATGGTTTTCACAACTCCGTAAAATGGAATAGCTAAAATAATCCCCCATATGCCGGCAATGTTTCCAGCTGCAAGAATAACGGTAATAACCGTTAAAGGATGGATATCAAGAGCTTTGCCCATAACATTTGGTGAAATAAAGCTGCTTTCAATTTGCTGGGCAATAAACATAATAATCGCTACATACAAAGCCATTTGCGGCTCTTGCAGCAAAGCAATGATAACGGCAGGCACAACAGCTAAATAAGGGCCGAGAAACGGAATAACATTCGTAACCATGCCAAAAAGAGCAAGCAGCATCGCGTAATCGAGCCCGATAATTAAATAGCCGGCCAGCAGCATAATACCGACCAGGAAGCTGACTAAAAGCTGTCCCTGAATGTAAGAACGAAGCGTTACATCAAGATCATGGAGCGTTTTGCGAACCCAGGTTTTTCGTTCTCCGGAAAAAAATCCGGCCACAAACGGCGCAAACTTCTCATGATCTTTCATCATGTAAACGAGAAAGAATGGGGCCAGAATAAGCAAAAACAATCCTTGAAGAAAGCTTTGAAGAAAGCCAAGCAGCCAGGTGCCGAGCCCAAGAACCCATTCATTTACATTTTGTGTAGCTTGTTCAATGGATTGCACTGCCTGCGGAGGCAAATGCTCACGCTGGCTTAACAAATAATCAATGAACTTCTCGCCTTCTTCCACCATTTCCGGTGTATTTTTTGCCAGAGCAGCTGCCTGTTTGTTTATTACAGGCCCAATCAACGTGTAAATAAGCCAAAAAACAAACACAAGCAAAAGAAGAATAGTTAAAATAGATGCCCATCGCGGAAATTTCTTCGACTCAAGCCAATTCACCAGCGGGCGCGTCAAGTAAAAAAGTACTCCGCCCACTAAAAGAGGAAGAAAAATCGTTTTTGCAATAATAAAAAGAGGGTTAAACACTTCGCGTATTTGCTGAAACATAAAAATAATCAGCATGGCAAGCAAAATGCCGATTCCAGCTTGGAACCAAAGTCTATGTACCAATCGAACACTTCCTTTCTCTGCGTATCACTCTATTAGGTATTATGTACCCGATTATAAGAAAAAAAAAGCTAGAGGGCTCCAGCTTTTAAAAAATAGATGGGCTGCCGGGAAAAAATTAAAATGGTTGCGCTTTCAATGAGAAAGGAGCAGGAACCCAGCATTTTTCCGGATTACGAAGTAGTTTCATGTTAAAATAAGAAGGGAGCAAACTAAAACAAGAAGGTGAAATGAATGATTACAAGCATCGCAACAGATATGGATGGAACGTTACTAAATGGGCAAATGAAAGTGAGTGAAGCAAACTGCGCAGCAATTAAAAAAGCGCAGGAGCTTGGAATAGAAGTGATTGTCGCAACAGGACGTTCCTACACAGAAGCACGCTTTGCGTTAAACGGCACAGGTATTGAATGTCCAATTATTGCTGTGAACGGAGCAGAAATACGCAGCGCGGCGGGCGAAGTCATTCAATTTACAGCTTTAGAAGACAACTTGGCGTACGACCTGTACCAGCAGTTAAAAGATGTTGGTGTTTACTTTGAAGTGTATACAAATCATGGTACATACACAGATAACGCAAAAAAAGCGGTTGAACTGCTGGTTGATATTATTTTATCAGCACATCCGGAAACAAAAATAGAAGACATTCACGCCCGGGCAAAAAATCGCGTTGACCAGGGCCTGGTGAAGCAGGTAGAAAGCTATGAAGAAATTATTCATGATACAAGCCAGCATATTTATAAGTTTTTTGTTTTTTCTTCAAACAAACAGCAACTGCAGCAAGCAGCGGACCGGTTAAAAAATGTTAAGGGCATCGCTGTTAGTTCTTCGGGAAATGAAAATTTAGAAATTACAAACGATCAAGCGCAAAAAGGCATTGCCCTTGAAAAGTTTTTATCGGCAAAAGGGCTGTCCATGAAAGATGCCCTGGCGGTAGGCGACAATTACAATGATCTTTCTATGCTAGAGCGCGTCGGCTACTCTTATGCAATGGGCAATGCGGACGACAACATAAAAAATGCTTGCCGGTTTGTTACTGCGGAAAATAACCAAAGCGGTGTAGCAAAAGCAATTGAAGATGCACTGGAACGAAGCATGGTCAAATGATAAAATTGGTTTTAAAATTCGGGTAAAGAAGGAGAATTCACCTTGTCAAAAGTATCAATTGAAGAAATTGTAGTGGCGAATCAAGTTCTCAAAGATGTAGTGATCAAAACGCCGCTTCAAAAAAATGAAATTTTGTCAGCACGCTACGGCTGCAATGTTTATTTGAAAAGGGAAGACTTGCAAATTGTCCGTTCATTTAAACTGCGCGGCGCGTATAACTTTATCCGCAGTTTAACAGAAGAAGAACGGGCAA
>JAPSKG010000163.1 GCA_031177795.1 Domibacillus sp. | reverse complement strand
GCTCAATTGCTTTATTTTAAATAAAAATTGATGCTAAACTTTTTGAAAGCTGAATTTATTACCGAATTTAACCGGTTACATTATCATTATGACCCGGTAAAGCTCTTTATTCACATTTTTATATAAAAAGCTTCCTTGTTTAATAATATTTTTTAACCTTTATACCGTTTCAAGTAAAAAAACGCTCAGCAATGGATTTTTCTTAAACCATGACTTGTTTTTCTTCATATTTTGCCAAAAAGCTTTCTGTAATCAGCAGGATTTCCGTTGATTCATTTCGGATTACAGTATTTTTCGGCACGCAAACGTTTTCCATCACGATCGCCCGCTCGATAAAAGCTCCACTTTCAATAGATACGTTTGGCATCAGCACTGAATCTTTTACAATTGCATTTGTTTGAACAATCACATTCTGTGACACAACAGAATAATGGATTTCTCCGTCAATCATGCAGCCTTCATTTAAAATAGAGTGGTTTACCACTGCATTCGGTCCTGCAACTTGAGGCGGCAGGCACTTGCCTGCTGAATAAATCGGCCAGGATGAATGATACAGATTCATTTCATTTTCACGGTCCAGCAAATCCATGTTCGCCTCCCACAGGCTTTCGATTGTGCCAACATCTTTCCAATAACCTTTAAATGAATAAGCGGTTAGCTTTTGGTTATCTGCCAGCATAGCTGGAATGATGTTTTTGCCAAAATCATTCGCTGAATCTGGGTTGTTTGCGTCTTGCTCCAAATACTTTTTTAAAACAGGCCATTTAAAAATATATATCCCCATTGAAGCCAAATTGCTTTCCGGCTTTTCGGGCTTTTCGTCAAAGTGTGTGACCCTGTGCTTTTCATCTGTATTCATAATACCGAAACGGCTGGCTTCATTCCAGGGAACTTCCATCACAGAAATGGTCGCGTCTGCATCTTTTGCAATATGATAATCTAACATTAAGTCATAATCCATTTTGTAGATATGATCTCCCGACAAAATCAACACGTGCTCTGGATTATGCTCATGAAGATAGTTAATGTTCTGGTAAATGGCGCTGGCTGTTCCTGTATACCAGTTCATATCTGAAGCGCTTGCATATGGAGGCAAAACAGTCACTCCGCCATCACGGCGGTCAAGGTTCCACGCTCTTCCATTTCCAATATACGAATTTAATACAAGAGGCTGATACTGCGTCAATACACCTACTGTATGAATGCCAGAGTTTGCGCAATTAGAAAGCGGGAAATCGATAATGCGGTATTTTCCGCCAAATGGAACAGCTGGCTTTGCCAGGTTTTCCGTTAACTCTCTTAATCGGCTTCCTTTTCCTCCTGCCAGAAGCATAGCTACACATTTTTGATTTTTCATAATATTCAGTCTCCTTTTTCTATATAAATTAAAGCGTGGTTTAACAAGATACTTGGCTTTGTTAATTTTTTGCCCTTTTATTGTTTTAAATAACTGGGTGACTTTCATAGCCTGAATAAGCAAGCGGTTGCATTAAATTAAAGACGTTCATTAAAAACAGCCGATAGGCCATGGTCTCATGATCCTTTAGCAGAAACGTTTACACGTTACAGATTACTTTAATGCAAAAAAAATGCTGTTTCTGTTTTTACAGACAAGTACATTGCGGCAAAACTGTTTAACTGGATCCATAAACCTGGTTTTGGAAAAAGTAAAAGCAGCCGATTTTGTGGAAACACAGAGGGTTTTACAAGCGGTTTCATTACTTTGTTTATTGTACAAAGCTTTATTTTCAATTACAATATTTTTCTAAAAAAGTGTTTTTTATTTTTAAATGTAAAAAGACTGTTAAAATGGAAATACAGCTTCCAGATAAACTTTTGCGTCTGTATTTTAAACAGAGAAAAAGCTGTTATATCAAGGACTATACGCAAAAAAAGGAAACGGAGCTAGAAACGATTTCTTCAATAAAAACTTTAGAAAAATTCCCAAATATTCCAACTGTACTTTTTTTTATTACAGAACGTCAGTCAGCTAAATAAAGCTCTTTTTAAAGGTTTCACGCATAAAAAGTTTATTTAGCGCTTTAAAACTCCTGCACCATCTTATCTGCAAGTATTAAACCTGTGCGAAAACCTTTTTAAAATAACTCATCCATCTTTGCAAAAACTTTGTAGTAAAGGTTTTTTTAAAATAGTTTCAAGGAAAGATAAAGGAAAACATGAGCCAAAGAAAAAAGCTATGTGTAAAAAGCCTATTGAAAACTTTTGTGAAAACTTTTTTGAGGGAGGTTCAGCAAGCTTTGATAGATAAAGGAAACGATTTTATGTAAAAGATTTACCAAAAGCGCTATAGCCATTTTGTTTACACTATAAAAAGCCTCTTTCTTGCACAAAAGAGGCTTTTTGCTGAAATTAAGAAGTTTCTCCAGTTCTTTTATCAATTTCAGAAGGTTCCACTTTTTCGGATGGAATGGTTTCTTCAAGCTTTTGCAACTCTCTTATAGCTTCGTTATACTTTTTTTCATCTTCATAGGCAGCTGAGAAAAACATAGATTCTTTGCCGGATTCAAGCAGTGCCAGGAGCGTAACACTGACACTTGCTGCACCAGTGTCTTCGTCGCCAATCAGTAAGTCCGGAGACGTACTTTCCTGCTGGCTTGTTAACAATTTTTTCTTTCCTTCTGCCGAATGGGCAAATTCCATGAACTCCGCCAGCGTTTTTGTGCGTTTCATTTAAAATCACCTCACGGGTATTGTTGCCTTTTCAAATAAAATAAAACCTCGTTCTTTTTATCGGCATCCTATTTATCCCAGCATTTGTCTGTGATACAGTAAACATAAGGGACATCCAAGGAGATGATTGAAAATGGAAAATTTTTATTTGTATGTTGTCATGTGCATACTGCTTATTATTTTGCCAGGACCGGACACAGCTATTGCTACAAAAAACACTCTGGCTGTCGGGAAAACCGGGGGCTTAAAAACAGCTTCTGGCACTTGCTGCGCCCTTCTCATTCACACCTCTGCAGCAGTATTGGGCATATCTGCCTTGATTGTAAAATCTGCCGTTTTTTTTAATGTTTTTAAATATGTGGGTGCTGTTTATTTAATTTACCTTGGAATCAAAACAGTATGGAACTTATGGAAAAACCAGGGCATCGTTTCCGGAAACATAGAAACAGTCAGCAAGTACAACAAAACCACTTCTTGTTTTAAACAAGGCTTTTTAACAAATTTGCTGAACCCGAAAGTCGCAGTTTTCTTTTTTACGTTTCTTCCCCAGTTTGTAGATGCCGGGACAAGCACGCTGGTTCCGTTTTTACTTATGGGCATCACTTACACGGTTTTAACCGCTGTTTGGTTTTTGTTTTACGTGCTGCTTCTTAACCAAATCAGTGCATTTATGAAACAGCCGAAAGCCCAGGCGGTTATGGAAGGAATTACAGGTGTTGTTTTAATTGGCTTTGGCATCAAGCTGGCGATGGAAAAAGCGAATCACTAATAATAATTAAACTCTTGAATTAACAGTTTCAAGAGTTTTTTTCATAAGAAAAGCCTTACTCCTACAAGAAGCAAAGCACTTTTCCTGGTTATGGGACAAGCCTTTTTTTCTTTCGTTTTTCCAGCAGCGGCAAAACCTTTTTTTCTAGAATTAACACGCCAATATAAATATCCGTTACACCTGCCAGAATTGCAACTACAATCATGCTAAAACCTGTTTGGTCTTGAATCACAATCGGCTGCATCAGCCAAAAAGCAAACATTAACATAGCCGGCATCGTTAAGCCGACCCAGATTCCCATAAAAATCGCTAACACTCCTTTTTCTTTTAGACTCTGATTTGTAAAGAACCGGTGCAAACATGCCCCATTGTGCTTCCAGGCTGCAGCTTATCGAGAGCAGAGTCACGTCTTCCATTCGCTGTTTCGATTAAAAAACTTGTTGAAACATAAGTACCCTTTGAAAACAATTTGCTGGTCATCAAACAAGGATGCAAAATAGGCGAACATAAACAGGTGTTTTAACCGGTTCCATAAATGCCTGGGCTACCGGCGATGGAAAAAGCTAAATATCATTGTGAAAATAAGCAGGCATCAACAGCAGCTGTTTTCTGTTTTAAGCTGCGTAACCTGATTTTTACATTAACTTTCTCACTGCTTTTCTTCATGCTTGCCTAATTTTTGAAAAGCTAGTCCTAAAACACGCTATTTAAATCGGAATTTTTTGTTTTCAGCCAGAAAAAATAAATTTCTTTATTAGAGTCCTGATTCCGGCTGCATTACCTTCGTTCAGTTTAGTTTCCTTTTTTAATCAAAATTGGTTATCCGGCACGGCCCATTCGGATGTCCATAGCAGTTTTGGCAACTTCATAATGGTGACCCTGCAAGCTGTGCAAACATTCCAATAAATTAAATGGCTCGCATCCATTCCATAGATGAAGGGCCAGCCGCCCAAGTTGTATCATTGAAATATGCAGCTGGTACACTGGTTTTTCAATGGATTTATCTTCCCAATTTAAAATCCAGTCAATTGGGCTTTCATGATTATCAAGTTCATCCACAATTTTTTCAAAAATCATTGGCACAGCCAAAATATAACAAGCTGCAGCATACTCCAAATCACTTGCGGCAGAAGGCCATTGAATCAGCGTTAATTTATAATTGACGGCGTGATGTTCATTCACAAAATACATAACACATTCTCCTTTACCTTGAATTTTCGTTTGCATCTGCAAGAAAGTGTTTTCTTATTGTATTTCACCGTTTCTTTCCAATATGCCCTTCTCTTTTTAAACCCAAACAACCGTGCTGATCATCTTTCAAGAAAACAAAAAAGCCAGCGTTCCGCACTGCTGGCTTTTAAAAGATGATTATACGGTAGCCGCCACATAATTGGTTAAAAGGTCATGAAATCTTTTTCTCATAAACTCATTTTCATATACATGGGCGGCAATAATCCACCACTCTTCTTTCGATACACCAAGATGATCGCTGATGCGTTCGATCAGCTGGTTTTTCTCATATATCTTTACCATATATTGATCAATTTCTTCCGGAGAATCGAAAATTTGAAAGTGAAAAAAAACGTCCTGTCTTTTCGTCCACTGCTTTGTAAAAGATTCAGCAAACGCTTTTAACTGTTGGATGCGTGCTTTTTCCTCAAGATCCCATACCAACTCTAGCTTTTGAAGCTCAGCTTCCATTAACGAAATTTCTTTTTTATATTGTTGCTTTTGAGATTGCTTTAAGTGCTCGATCCATGATTCCGGGTCGGTTTCGATTGGAATAAATCCTTCGCTGTCTTTTCGCGCAAACCATTCCACATAAGCCGTCGGCAAATAAACATGC
>JAPSKG010000162.1 GCA_031177795.1 Domibacillus sp. | reverse complement strand
AGCCAAGGGAATCCAGCAAATCTAGTCCTTCACTTTGCTTTTTCACACCAAGCGGTCCCGGGTTTGCAATTCCATATAAAAAAATATCCAGGTTTCTTGTTGCCGCAATCCGCGGATCAAGCTGCCGAAGTGAACCAGCTGCCGCATTGCGCGGGTTCGCAAAAGGCTCTTCTCCTTTTTCATCACGGACAGCATTTAATGCAATAAATGATTGTTTCGGCATAAATGCTTCTCCCCTCACTTCCATCGTGAGCGGTTTTTTTAACCGAAGCGGAATAGAATGAATCGTTTTTAAGTTAGCTGTAATGTCTTCACCTGTTGTTCCATCACCTCTTGTTGCTCCCTGTACAAACAGTCCATTCTCGTACTTTAACGATACAGCAAGACCATCTATTTTCAACTCACAGACATAGCTATAATCCGAGCTGCCAACAAGCTGGCTTACCCGCCGGTCAAAGTCACGTAAATCGGCTTCATCAAAAGCGTTACCGAGACTAAGCATTGGTGTATCATGGCGCACTTTCTGAAATGCATCAAGAACGGCGCCGCCAACACGCTGTGTCGGCGAGTCAGGAGTTTGCAGCTGTGGAAATTGTTCTTCTATTTCATTTAGCTCTTTTAACAGCCTGTCATATTCTGAATCAGGCACTGAAGGTTGATCCAGCACATAATATTCATAGCTGTATTGGTTTAACAAGTCATGCAGTTTTTTCACACGTTGTTCAGCTGTATTTATATCCATGTAAAGCCGTCCCTTCTCTTTATGTTTACACGCCGTACATTAGCCGCAGGGCAAGCAGCGGCAGGACTATGCTTTTTCAATAGGCGCAAATTGTGCAAGAAGCCGTTTAATACCCGTAGGGCTTGGAAAAGCAATATCAAGCTCTGTACTGTCGCCGCTTCCTTTTACGGCAACAACCGTTCCTGTCCCCCATTTTTTATGGGCTGCTTTATCGCCAACTTTCCAGTTTAACTGAGCCGCTGAATTTGTTTGCGGACGAGTAACGGCAGGCCGTGTTTTTTGTCCAAACGGCATTTGCTTTCTTGCTTGTTGGGCCGGATTAACGGTTTCCAGTAAATCTTCCGGAATTTCACTGATAAAACGAGATACAGGATTCATATTCGTTCTCCCATATAATGTCCGCATTTCAGCATTGGTTATATACAATTCATTTTCCGCTCTGGTAATTCCAACATAGGCCAATCTTCTTTCTTCTTCCATTTCTTCGTCATCCATAAGAGAACGGCTATGTGGAAACACGCCTTCTTCCATTCCTATTAAGAAAACAACCGGGAATTCAAGGCCTTTTGCTGAATGAAGTGTCATTAAAACAACCGATTCTTTCGGTTCTTCTTCTTTTCCAAGCTGATCAATATCTGCCACTAGGGCAAGATCTGTTAAAAAAGCGATTAATGTTTTATCATCATTTGATTCTTCAAATGATTTTGTTACCGATAAAAACTCTTCTATATTTTCAATCCGGGTCTGCGATTCAATTGTTTTCTCCGCCGCCAGCATATCTACATACCCTGTGCGGTCAATTATTTCTTCAACTAGTTCAGATACAGACAAGTACTCCTGCTGCTGAGTGTAAATATTGATCAAATCCCGAAAGTCGGCTGCTGCATTTGCCGCTTTCCCGCTTAGCCCCATAAAGTCCACTTCAGCCAGTGCCCGGAACATGGAGAGATCATGTTCCTGCGCATAGCGGGCAATTTTATCAAGAGATGTTGATCCCAGGCCGCGCTTTGGCACATTAATAATCCGGGAAAGGCTAATATCATCATCGGGGTTGGCAATAAGGCGAAGATAAGCAAGCAAATCCTTGATTTCTTTCCGGTCATAGAACTTAATGCCTCCAACAATTGTGTAATCAATATTAGATTTCATTAGTGTTTCCTCGATTAAACGAGACTGGGCATTTGTTCTGTATAACACAGCAAAATCAGACATTTTTTTTCCGCCAGCGGATAACTCTTTTATTTTCCCGGCAACAAATTCCGCTTCGGTCCGTTCACTGTCCGCTCGGAAATAAGCAATTTTTTTCCCATCCGAATTTTCTGTCCACAGCTTTTTCGGTTTCCGGTTTGAGTTGTTTTCAATGACTTCATTTGCCGCTTGTAAAATACGCTTTGTGGAACGGTAGTTTTGTTCTAGAAAAATTGCTTTTGCATGGGGATAATCTTTTTCAAATGATAAAATATTGGCAATGTCCGCTCCCCGCCAGCGATATATAGACTGGTCGCTGTCCCCTACTACACAAATGTTTTGAAAACGGCTTGCAAGCTGTTTTACAAGCGTATATTGTGATTTATTTGTGTCCTGGTACTCATCTACATGGATATACTGAAATTTCCGCTGATAAAACTCAAGAACTTCCGGTACACGTTCAAACAAACGGATGGTCAACATAATTAAATCATCAAAATCAAGCGCGTTATTTTTTTTAAGCCGCTTTTGATATTCTGTATAAACGTCAGCTGTTACTTTATCCATATAGCCTCCTTGCTGGCGCGCAAATGTTTCAGCGTCAACAAGAATATTTTTTGAAGAGCTAATGGCCCCCAGCAAAGCCCGTGGATCAAACTTTTTCGGATCAATATTTAAATCCTTTAAAATGCTTTTTAAAACAGAAAGCTGATCTCCTGTGTCTAAAATAGTAAAATTTCGGCTGTAACCAATCCGGTCAATGTCGCGCCGCAAAATCCGTACACACATAGAATGAAAGGTTGACATCCAGATGTCTTCTGCTGCGCCGCCAAGCAGTGCGCCAATCCGGTCTTTCATTTCCCGAGCTGCTTTATTAGTAAACGTAAGAGCTAAAATGTTGTAAGGATTTACTTCTTTTTCCACAATTAAATAGGCAATCCGATGTGTCAAAACACGTGTTTTTCCAGAGCCTGCGCCAGCCATGATTAACAGCGGGCCTTCTGTTGCTTTTACAGCTTCCTGCTGTTCTGCGTTTAAGCCATTTAATAATCGATCAGTTAAAAACTGCATACTGCCACCACCATTCGGAACATTTGTTCTTTATTATACTTCATTTTTTCACTGCTGCTACGGTTTTTAATGCTTCCTCCGGAAAATCATAAACCGCATTGCCAACGACTATAACATCCGCATATTTTCCCATTTCCTTTGCTTGCTCAGCCGTTTGGATGCCCCCGCCGTAAACAAAAGTTGTTTTTGTCTCAGATAAAATATCTGCAGCTTTTTGAACAACTTTTGGGTCGCCATATACGCCGCTGTATTCCAAATAAAAAACCGGCAGTTTTAATAAATGTCCAGCCAGCCGTGCATAAGCAGCTACATCTTCTTTATCCATTTTTTGCGATACACCGGTTAATTGAGCCGCTTTACACTCTGTATTTGCAATGCAGTAGCCTTCTACCACCAATTCATCCGGGTTCATCAGCTCTCCATATTCCCTCATCGCTTCAAAATGAAGTCCTGTAATCCACTTTGAATTTGTACTGTTCAACACAGTGGGAATAAAGTATAAGTCAAATCCAGGCGTCACTGTTTCTACCGTTGACACTTCAAGCACACATGGCAGCGGAAAACGCCTTACCCGAACCATTAAGTCCAGCACATTATCAATCGTCACGCCATCAGACCCTCCGACAACAATGGCGTCTGTTCCCGATTCACATACACGCTCTAACAAGTCATCATCTATATCCTTATTTGGATCTAATTTAAACACATGCCGCCAATCTCGAACATCATACATGCGTTAAGCCTCCTAATATTCAATTACAACTAATTATTATAACACGACTATAAAAAAAAGCGGCCTCTGTTAATAGAGGCCGCTTTTTTTCCTTATTCTTTTTCGTAAACACGGTTCAAAACAAAGGCATAGCCGTCATTTCCATAATTCAAGCAGCGTTTCACCCGCGAAATGGTTGCCGTAGAAGCACCGGTTTCTGTTTCGATTTTATGATAGGTTTTTCCTTCTTGCAGCATACGGGCCACTTCCAGGCGCTGTGCCAGAGACTGAATTTCATTGACTGTGCATAAATCGTCAAAAAAACGATAGCACTCTTCCATATCCCGAAGCGAAAGAACTGCTTGAAACAGCTGATCCAGTTCTTTGCCACGCAATTTATCTATTTGCATACTCAGCTTTCATTCCCTTCCCTATCTATTTCCACATCAACTGATTTATTCAAACCTCTTGTTACCGGCACAATATGAATCCAAGTAGTCCCTGGCACAAATGCCGCTCCATTTTCAGTATACGGAACAATCCGTCCATTTTGGCTGCGCCATTTCACCAGGTTTAAAACACCTTTTTGAATTAAAAACGCATCACCGCCAGAAGTCAAATCAATATCCAGCCGCCCTTTTGCATCCACCACACGATGATCTGCTTCCACAATAAATATGTTGTCGGCTTGAATATCCTCTCCGCCAACCGAACGAACATACTGTTCTTTATCATATTCATATATTGCATCAAAATCGTTGTTTTTCGATGGATGAATAACCACTTTCCAGGCCGGGTCACCATTCAATAACTTTTTTTTCTTATTTGACAAAAAAGAAAGCCGCGGCGGTGCAGTATCCATTTGATAATTTTTTTGTTCAGCAGCATCCAGCACTTTATTAAAATCAACATACGAATTGTGCGGTGCTTTACGCAAGGTGTCTCTTTTAAAAACCGTTCCATCATATTGAATGCCGTTAAGGTGGTTTATCTCACCAGATAAAAGAAGTTCACGCGCTTCCGGGCTATAGCCATGAGCTAAAAACAGTGCATCATATCCTTCTGCCAGTTCTACAAAGTAATCACGCGCACTTCGAACAGGGCCTGCTATCTCAGGATATTCACTTTGATAAATGGCCAGGAATCTTGTAATCCCGCCTTCTGCCAGAACTTCATAGACAATATCCGCCTTATCAAGCGCTGTTTGCGGACGGGCAGCCGGGTGGTTACTGATCACGACTGCGGCCGCCCGCTGGTTTACAGCTGTTGACTCTATGCCGGTTAAAGGACTTATTTTTCTTTTTGGTTCACTTGTATGAGCGGGCTCAGAACTTGAGCAGCCGCTGATTAAAACAGCCGCAGCTGCAATTGCCATCCATTTTTTTTTCATATCGACACTCCGAAAACAGTTTTCACTTTACTATTTTAACGCATTATCGTCGGAAAGAGTACCGTTTTCTTCATGACATCGTACATGCCCTGCGAGGTTAACCGAATATATGGAAGATGAGTTGATGTTAAAAACAAAAGGGAGTAAATCGGGTCATCGTATAGATAGCCTCGATCTGCAAGCAGATTTCTTAATTTCTCTTCCAT
>JAPSKG010000161.1 GCA_031177795.1 Domibacillus sp. | reverse complement strand
CCAGGATTTAAATCGGGAAATTGAAAATATTTACACACTCGCCAAACAAAAAGTAGCCGGGATTATCTTGCTTGCTACGCAAATTACAGAAGCTCATTTAAAAGCGTTCAAGGAAATTCAAATTCCGGTTTTACTTGTGGGCCAGCAACATGAAGATGTTTACAGCTTGGTGCACGACGATGAAACAGCCGGCTATGCTATCGGCAAGTATATCGTGCAGCGAGGGCATAAAAAAATTGCTTTTTTGGGAGTGGATGAATACGATATTGCAGTGGGCGTTAAACGCAAAAAAGGTTTTGAAAAAGCTGTACAGGAACATGCAGATGACGTAGAAGCCCATTTTTTCAAAACCACTTTTAGCATGAGCGACGCAGTAAACAGCGCGAAAGTTTTATTCGATAAATTTTCTCCTTCTGCTGTTGTATGCGCAACAGATAATATTGCCATTGGTGCTGTGAAAGCCGCTTATCAAAAAAAGCTTCGTGTGCCGGAAGATGTGTCGATTACAGGCTTTGGCGGATATGAAGTAACGGCTATGATGCACCCTTCCTTAACAACTGTCCATATTCATTTTATTGAGGCGGGGCGAACGGCTGCAAACCATATTGTTCAGCTTGTTAACGGAAAAAGCATCCCTCAACTTACGTATTCAAAATTTGAAATTATTTTACGTGATAGTGTTGACATCCGCACTAATCATCAAATATAATCATTTTGAAACCGGTTCCTATAGCCGTTTTCATTTTTTAATCTCAGCTGGAACCGGTTCCTTTTTAAGGAAGCCAGCTATTTTATTTGTTTGATTTTGGAACCGGTTCCTAATATATTCGTTTGTTGGTTTGTTTACGGAAATAACTATTTATAAAGGAGCATTCATCATGAATTACAACGAAATTGCGCGCGAAACTCTTGAAGCCATTGGCGGAAAAGAAAATATCGCAGCAGCAGCACATTGTGCTACACGACTTCGCCTCGCTCTCCACGATGAGTCAATTGTTGATCAAGCAAAACTTGATTCAATGGACAGCGTAAAAGGCACATTTTCTACTGGCGGCCAATTCCAAATTATTTTCGGTTCCGGAATCGTTAATAAAGTATACAAAGAACTTTCAGAGTTGACTGGCACAGCCGGCATGTCCACAGCTGATGTGAAAAATGCGGGCGCGAAGAAAATGAGTCCTCTGCAGCGCTTTGTTAAAATGCTTTCGGATATTTTTGTTCCAATTATTCCAGCTATCGTTGCTGGCGGTTTATTAATGGGAATTAACAACCTGTTAACTGCACAGGGATTGTTTATTGACGGCCAGTCTCTTGTTGAAGCAAATCCTGAAATGGCGGATCTTGCAGCTCTAATTAACACATTCGCCAATGCGGCTTTTGTTTTCTTGCCAATCTTAATTGGTTTTTCTGCCACCCAGCGGTTCGGCGGAAATCCGTTTCTAGGTGCAACGCTTGGAATGCTGATGGTTCACCCCGATTTGCTTAATGGCTGGGGTTACGGCAGCGCTCTTGTAAGCGGCGAAATTCCGGTTTGGTCTATTTTCGGATTTGAAATTGAAAAAATCGGCTACCAGGGAACAGTTCTTCCTGTACTAGCTGCATCGTATATTTTAGCAAAAATTGAAACAGCATTGCGCAAAGTTATTCCTTCTGCGCTAGACAACTTGTTAACACCTCTTTTAACGATTTTTATTACTGGGATTTTAACATTTACGCTTGTTGGCCCTTTGACACGTTCATTCGGCAACCTGTTATCTGACGGTATGATCTGGCTATATGATACAACTGGCTTTATCGGCGGCGCTTTGTTCGGACTTCTTTATGCACCGATTGTTATTACCGGCATGCATCATAGCTTTATCGCTGTTGAAACACAGCTTCTTGCCGATATGGCAAAAACAGGCGGTTCATTTATTTTCGTTGTTGCCACAATGTCAAACGTAGCACAAGGTGCGGCAACACTTGCTGTATTTATGCTAACAAAAAACAAAAAGCTGAAAGGCACTGCTTCAGCATCTGGGATTTCTGCCCTTCTCGGTATTACTGAGCCGGCAATGTTCGGGGTTAACTTAAAACTTCGCTATCCATTTATCGGTGCCATTATTGGTTCGGGCGTGGCGACTGCTTACGTGACATTCTTTAAAGTAAAAGCAATCGCACTTGGCGCAGCAGGACTTCCAGGAGTAATTTCCATTCAGCATTCCGGCCTTGTTCAATACGTTATTGGCATGGCGATTGCGATCGCTGTCGCTTTTGCCGCTACACTGATTCTTGGCAAACGTGACGAAAAAAAACAGTCTGTTCAAAAAGCAGCTTAAAACTTTAATGATGGAGGAGAAATCCTCCATTTTATTTTTTCAATAGAGGAGTGATTTTTTTGCAGTGGACAACAGCAGAACGTTATACACGAATTGAAGAAACAACAAAAGAGGAATTACAGCAATTAGCAGAGCAAGTAAACGCCTGCCCATGGCGGCAAACTTATCACATTCAGCCGGAAACAGGTTTGTTAAATGACCCGAACGGCTTTTCTTTTTATAACGGAGAGTATCACTTGTTTTATCAATGGTTCCCTTTAGGGCCTGTTCATGGAATTAAATATTGGTATCATACAAAATCAAAAAACTTAATTAACTGGGAAAACGCTGGCGTTGCTATACGCCCTAATGATGATATTGACAGCCACGGCGCTTATTCGGGAAGCGGAATTGAGCATAATGGCAATTTGTATTTAATGTACACTGGAAACACTCGCGATGAAAACTGGGTGCGCCATCCAAAGCAAAACATTGCTGTAATGAACAAAGAAGGCATTATTGAAAAATGGCCTTTACCGGTGATTGATCAAGTTCCAGATGGTTATACAGACCATTTCCGCGATCCAAAAGTGTGGAAAGAAAACAACATGTTTTATGCGGTTATTGGTGCACAGCGCACAGATAAAACCGGCTGTGTTGTTTTATACAGTTCCCCTGATATGAGAGATTGGACATTCGAAGGGGAAATTCAAACCGACCTTCCTGATTTCGGGTATATGTGGGAATGCCCCGATTATTTCATTGTCAACGGCCAGGGTGTACTCGCATTTTCTCCCCAGGGTATTGCGCCAGACGGTGATAACTATCATAATATTTATCAGTCCGGCTATGTGCTTGGGAAGCTGGATGTGAAAACAAAGACGTTTACACACAGTTTTTTTCAAGAACTTGACCGCGGTTTTGATTTTTACGCTCCGCAGTCGATGGAAGCACCGGACGGGCGGCGGATTATGGTTGGCTGGATGGGTCTTCCGGAAGTTGATTATCCAACAGACCAGCATGGCTGGGCACACTGCCTGACATTGCCAAGGGAAATAACAGTTGAAAACGGGAAACTGATGCAGCGACCGGTGCGTGAGTTGACGGAAAAACGCGGTACCCGGATGGAAGCAAAAGCTGTGCTGAAAAATGAAACAAAAACGTTTGAAAGCTTTTCTGGCACTTCTTATGAGCTTATCAGTGAATTTAACCAAATTGATGCAGAATCATTTGGAATGGAAATTCGTGTAAGCGAAACAGAAAAAACAATTTTAATGTATGATGCTGTACAGAAAAAAGTTGTTTTAGACCGGACAAATTCCGGTGCACCATCAGGAACCAAGTACGGGACAGTGCGTAAATGTTTCCTGGATGCTGAACAGGTAAAATTCCACATATTTGTTGATACTTCTTCAATAGAAGTGTTTGTAAATGATGGAGAAGAAGTTTTTACAAGCCGGATTTTCCCTCGCGAAAACAGCACTGGCATCCGCTTTTTCGCAAACGGCGGAAGTGTTTCATGCCATGCAGTAAAATGGACAATTGGAGGCTAAGAAATGGGCAGTTTATATTCAATTGGTGAAGTATTAATTGATTTTATTCCTCTTCAAAAAGGGCAAGCATTAAAAGACGTTGTTTCGTTTGAGCGGGCTCCTGGCGGCGCTCCGGCAAATGTTGCAGCAGCTGTTTCAAAGCTGGGCGGCCGTTCCGCGATGCTGACCAAGCTTGGCGAAGATGCATTTGGTGATTTTCTTCTTGAAAAGTTAACAGAAGCTGGCGTAGACACGTCATTTATCATCCGAACAAACGAAGCTAATACAGCACTTGCTTTTGTTTCGCTTCGTGAAGATGGAGAACGGGATTTTTCTTTTTACCGCAAACCATGTGCAGATTTGCTGATGACAGCGGATGAAGTAAATGAATCTCTTTTTTCTTCCGGGGACGTTCTTCATTTTTGTTCAGTTGATTTAGTAGAAAGCCCAATGAAATTGGCTCACGTAAAAGCTATTGATTCTGCAAAAAAACGTGGTGCTGTAATCAGCTTTGATCCAAACGTCCGGCTTCCCCTTTGGGACAGCCCGGAAAAATGCCGTGAAACCATTCTGGATTTTATTCCAAAAGCCCACCTTTTGAAAATTTCAGATGAAGAATTGGAATTTATCACTGGAATTTCTGATGAACAAGCAGCGATTAACTCGCTATTCGTTGGTGATGTACAAGCGGTCATTTATACACGTGGCGCTTCAGGGGCAACTTTATATTTGTCTGATTCATCTATGGAAGCGGGCGGCTTTTCTGTTGATGTACAAGACACTACAGGTGCTGGCGATGCATTTATTGGCGCTTTCCTGTACTGCTTAATTGAAGCAGAGGCAAATCAAGCCAACTTGCAAACGGTTTTGAAAAACAATGGAAAGAGCATGCTATTGTTTGCTAACGCTGCCGGAGCCATTACAACAACCGGAAAAGGGGCTATTTCTTCTCTGCCGTTAAAAAATCAAGTTGAAGAAATGCTAAAAACCCGTTAAGCAGCTGCTTAACGGGTTTTTTCTTTTTACTGTTTTTCTTCTGTTTCTTTTTTCGCAGCGTTATTTTGCACCAGATCCCTCACTGGCAACTTAACGGTTTCATTCCCTGTTAACTTCGCCAGCCGATCCACTTTCTGCTGATAAAAATCCCGGTCAAGAGAAAGCTGTTTTTCAGGTTCCATTCCTTCAATCAAATATAATTGTAAATTCCAAATATCAGGCTGAGCTTGTTCAGAAGCTATTTCAGATGTAATTGCTAAAGCATCTGTGATCGCTGCCATTATGGATATGTCTGCTTTTCCATAATGGCGTATTTGAAAAAAGGTTTTATAAAGCACTTCACTGAATGAATGAACCGGGTAGGTAACACGCGCAACATTTTTGTCATCATAAAAGATCCCGCCTTGATCCGGAAAATAACTTACTTTCCCAAGCAAGCGGCCAAGCTGGCGAATATTATGAATAGCGGTGTTCGGGTCATTTACAGC
>JAPSKG010000160.1 GCA_031177795.1 Domibacillus sp. | reverse complement strand
TATTTCACGCAAGCGGTGAAATTGGGCCGCCTGTGCTTTTGCTGACACATATTTTGTCGAAGCACGGTGAAGATCATTGGGCTTTACATGCCCAGATTCCAGCAAAAATTTTCTAATATAAACTTCATAAACCGCGTCACCCATGTAAGCAAGCGCCAGTCCGTTCAGCTGCCGTGCGTCTTTTAGCGGTTCCATTAATTGTTTCATCAGCCGCGTCTCCATCTAATCCCTTGAGCTGTGTCTTCAAGGATAATGTTTAAATTTTTCAACTGATCCCGAATTGCATCGGCACGGGCAAAATCACGGTTTTTACGCGCTTCATTGCGCTGTTCAATTAATGCTTCGATTTCTTCATCCAGCAGTTTTTCTTGCTGAACCTGCAAACCAAGGACAAAAAACATGTCGTCATATTTCGACAAAAACGAATCAATAACAGCAGTTGAAGTGTGCGGTTCAAGCAAATATAAATTTGCATCTTTCGACAAATCAAACAATACAGAGATAGCATTTGCAGTATTGAAATCATCATCCATTTCGTTTAAAAAACGATTGTGATGAGCATCGACTTTCTCTATCCATTCCTGGTCATGTTCTGTCAGGTTTGTGCTTGATGTTTTTCGATGCTTTAAATTTTCATATGCAATTTTTAAACGGTCCAATGATGCCGCTGCGCTGTTGAGCAGTTCTTGATTGTAGTTCACCGGATGACGGTAGTGAACGGAAAGCATAAAAAATCGAAGTACTTGCGGATCCACTTTTTTAATAATGTCATGGACAAGAACAAAGTTCCCAAGTGACTTAGACATTTTTTCGTTATCAATATTAATATAGCCATTATGCAGCCAATAGCGGGCAAACGGCTTGCCTGTAAGAGCTTCAGACTGGGCAATTTCGTTTTCATGATGAGGAAAAGTAAGATCCTGCCCGCCCGCATGAATATCAATAGAGTCACCAAGGTATTTACGCGCCATTGCCGAGCACTCAATGTGCCAGCCCGGACGTCCTTCTCCCCATGGGCTGGCCCACGATATTTCTCCTTCTTTTGCAGCTTTCCATAAAACAAAATCAAGCGCGTCATCTTTTTTCTCACCAGCACCAATTCTGGCACCAACTTTTAATTCGTCTATTGACTGATGAGATAACTTGCCGTATCCGTCAAACTTGCGTGTCCGATAGTAAACATCACCACCGGATTCATAAGCAAATCCTTTTTTTACAAGCTCTTCAATAAATTCAATAATCAGCTCGATACTTTCCGTAACGCGCGGATGAACATCTGCTTTCTGGCATCCCAGTGCTTGAGTATCTTCAAAATAAGCATTGATAAACCGTTCTGCTATAACGGGAACTTCTTCACCAAGCTCGTTCGCTGCACGGATAAGTTTATCATCGACATCTGTAAAATTGGAGACATATTGAACTTCATAACCGCGGTATTGCAGGTGGCGGCGCACTGTATCAAAAACAATTGCCGGCCGGGCATTGCCAATGTGAATGTAATTGTAAACAGTCGGGCCGCATACATACATCTTTACTTTTCCTTTTTCAAGAGGGATAAATTCTTCTTTTTTACGCGTCAGTGTATTATACATTTTAACGGACATTTGTTTGGTCCCCTTTCTTTATTTGTTTTTTCAAACGTGCAATTTCTTCCTCCATACTTTTCAAACGATCCGCCACAGGATCAGGCAAATTACTGTGATTCAAGTCTTTTACCAGTGTCTCCACCTTTTTTCCATCTTGAACAACAATACGCCCTGGAATGCCAACCACCGTTGAATTAGGCGGTACATCTTTTAATACAACCGATCCGGCACCAATTCTGGCACCCTCTCCAACTGTAATGGATCCAAGCACCTTGGCCCCTGTAGCAATCAATGCTCCATCTTTCACAGTTGGATGGCGTTTTCCTTTTTCTTTTCCTGTTCCGCCTAGAGTAACTCCTTGATATAAAGTGACATTGTCACCAATTTCACATGTTTCTCCTATAACTACACCCATGCCATGATCGATAAATAAGCCACGGCCAATTCTGGCACCCGGATGGATTTCAATCCCTGTGAAAAACCGGCTGATTTGCGAAATAACCCGGGCAATAAAATAAAATTTCCGCTTGTAAAAACCATGTGCAAGCCGATGCGCCCAAATTGCATGCAGTCCTGAATACGTTAAAACCACTTCCAAGTAGCTTCTGGCAGCCGGATCTTGTTCAAAAATTGTATCAATATCCTGCTTTAAAACGTTCAGCATGATACGCAGCTCCTCTCTACCCTGTTTCAGACATACAAAAAACGCCTCTGAAAGACAGAGACGTTTTTAAACGCGGTTCCACTCTGTTTGAAAAATAGCAGCGCCATTTTCCCAACTCAACTTGATAACGGGTTAAACCCGCTGCCGCTTACTGTCTGTTCAGCGGCAGACTCCGAGGGGCACTTCAGCAAACAGAGCGGCCTGAACCGTTTTCAGCCTATGACGGTTCTCTCTGAAAGGCATCTGTCACCTACTTTTCCTCTTCAACGCTTTTTACTATACATTTTCTATTATATACGGGCTGATCGTTTAATCAAGAACAGCACTTAGCCTTTTTTCCACTTTTTCTTTTCCAAGCAGTTCAATTGCTTTAGGTAAATCTGGTCCGTGCGTTTGTCCTGTTACAGCCGCTCGAATTGGCATAAATAGTTTCTTCCCTTTATGCCCTGTTTCTTTTTGCACTTCTTTCATTGCTTTTTTAATGCCTTCTGCTTCAAAAAATTCAAGGGAAAAAACTTTTTCGGAAAAAGCCTTAAGCACTTCAGGCACTTGTTCTTCCGAAAGAACTTCTTTTGCTTCGCTTTCATACGATATCTCTTCTTTAAAGAAAAGGCTAGATAATTCGACAATTTCTGCACCGTAGCTCATCTTTTCTTGATAAAGAGCAATCAAGCTTGTTACCCAGCTTTCTTGTTCCTCAGAAAGAGATGCTTCAATTAAACCAGCTTTTACAAGATGAGGGCGAGCCAGTTCAACCACACGCTCTACCGGTTGTTCTTTCATGTACTGGTTGTTCATCCAAAGAAGCTTTTGCTTGTCGAAGAACGCTGGAGATTTTGACAGGCGCTCTGCATCAAACTGTTCAATAAACTGCTGCTTTGTATAAATTTCTTGTTCTTCTTTTGGAGACCAGCCTAAAAGGGTAATAAAGTTTAAAAGCGCTTCTGGCAAATACCCCAATTCTTTATACTGCTCAATAAATTGGATAATTGATTCATCACGCTTACTAAGCTTTTTCCTGCTTTCATTTACAATGAGTGTCATATGGCCAAAAACAGGCGGCTCAAAACCAAGTGCTTTATAAACAAGCAATTGCTTCGGTGTGTTAGAAATATGATCGTCTCCACGAAGAACATGCGTCATTTTCATTAAATGATCATCAATCGCTACGGCAAAATTGTAAGTTGGCGTTCCATCCTGTTTCACGATAACAAAGTCACCGCCAATGCCATCGGAATCAAAAGATACTTCTCCTTTTACCATATCATTAAATGCAATTGTCTCGTTTTGCGGAACTAGGAAACGAATGCTTGGCCGGCGCCCTTCCGCTTCTAATGCTTCCCGCTCTTCTTCTGTCAAATTTCGACATTTTCCTGAGTAACCTGCAATTTCATTGCGCGCTTGCTGAGCCTCTCGCTCTGCTTCAAGTTCTTCTGCTGTGCAATAGCATTTGTACGCTTTTTCTTCAGCAAGAAGCTGGTCGTAGTATTTTTTATAGAGTTCATTGCGTTCCGACTGGCGGTAAGGTCCATACTCGCCGCCCACATCCGGGCCTTCGTCCCAATCCACACCAAGCCACTTTAAATATTCAAGCTGACTTTGTTCGCCGCCTTCAATATTTCGCTTTTGATCGGTGTCTTCTATGCGGATAATAAATTTTCCGCCAAGGTTACGTGCATATAAATAATTAAAAAGGGCTGTTCGCGCGTTCCCAATGTGCAGATGGCCTGTCGGGCTTGGTGCGTAACGAACACGTACTTCATTTGTCATAATCGTTGTACCTCCGCTGCTGTTTTCACTTTTGTTTTTCCACCAGGAGAATGGCTGCTTGAGAAGCAATTCCTTCGCCACGCCCCGGGAATCCTAGTTTTTCAGTTGTTGTTGCTTTTACATTCACCTGGCTTTTTTCTGCTTCAAGCAGTTCTGCAATACGCTCTTGCATAACACCAATATAAGGAGCCATCTTGGGTTTTTGGGCAATAATTGTACAATCAAGATTACCAAGCTGGTACCCTTTTTCTTTTACCATTGCCCATACAGCTTCAAGCAACTTGGCAGAATCTGCATCTTTAAAAGCAGCATCCGTATCAGGAAAATGCCGTCCTATGTCTCCTTCTCCAATGGCACCAAGACAAGCATCCGCAACTGTATGTAAAAGAACATCTGCATCAGAATGGCCAAGCAGCCCTTTTTCATAAGGAATGGTTACTCCTCCAATGATTAAAGGACGCCCTTCCACTAATTGATGCACATCAAATCCTTGTCCAATTCGAAACATTACTTTACACCTGACTTTCGTTTCTTTTTGCAATGATCGCCCGGGCGAAATATAAGTCTTCCGGTGTCGTCAATTTAATATTATCATAATCACTTTCAACAATTTGAACCGGATAGCCTGTTCGTTCAACAAGAGAAGATTCATCGGTTCCTAAAAACTGCTCTTCTTCCGCTTTTTTTTGTGCTTTAAGTAAAACAGCTTTTTGAAAAGCTTGCGGTGTTTGAACAGACCACAGGCTCGCCCGGTCTACCGTTTCTGCCACGGTTCCTTCTTTTGCTTTTTTGATTGTATCTTTTACAGGAACTGCTGCAATGGCCGCTCCTGTAATGCGTGCACCTTCAACAAGCATTCCTATTGTTTCCCGTGTAATAAACGGTCTTGCACCGTCATGAACAAGTACAATGTCTGATTCCGGCGGAAGCATTTTCAAGCCACTGTATACGCTGTGCTGACGCTCCTGACCGCCGTCAGCAAATGCACAAACTTTGGTGATATTGTGTATGACAAGAAGCTTTTCAAATTCAAATCGTTCATCTGGATGAACAGACAGCACAATTCCTTTACAGGAAGCGTCCGATTCGAATACAGAAAGCGTATGAATAATAAGCGGACGGCCTTCAAGTTCAAGTAATACTTTATTCATGCCTGCTTTCATACGCTTTCCTTTTCCGGCAGCCGGAATCACGACATAGTAGTCCATTCGTTTAAACCCTTTCCTTTCTTATCATGCGTGTTTCGGTTTTGCAAAAATCATTCGTCCGGCGGATGTTTGAAGAACACTGGTTACAAT
>JAPSKG010000159.1 GCA_031177795.1 Domibacillus sp. | reverse complement strand
TGTTGCCCGGATTTTGCTCAAGGATCGCTTGAAGAGAAAAAGGATCTCTCAGCATTACAAACATTTTAAGCGGCAGCAGCACAATCTGCGATAAAAGAAAAAACGCACTAATCCATAAAACAGAACGCGAATGCTGCAAGAACAAGCCTTTGTTAAACGATAAGATTCCTGATTTCATAGCCGACACTCCCCATTTCATACGTGAATATTTCTTCAAGCGTAAGCGGCAGCACATCATAAAGCGCCGGTTCATACAACCGCACATGGCGGTCAATTTCTTCTTCTGTCCCGCGTACAATACAAGTCAGCACCCGCCCGCGCTGTTCATAATGCAGTACATTCATGCCTGTTAAAAAAGATTCGTCCGGCATTTTCTTAAAAGCCGCTTGCAGCTTGCTGATATCTGTTTTTAATTCTTCCAAATCCCGTTCATATAATAAACGGCCCTGGTGCATAACGCCGACAGCGTCACAAAAATCTTCCATTTCCCTCAGGTTGTGTGAGGATACAAGGAGAGCCATGCCCCGGGTGCTTACATCCTGGATCAGTATGTTTTTTATTTGCTGGCGCACTACAGGGTCAAGCCCGTCAAACGGTTCGTCCAGCACGAGCGCATCCGGCATCGCTGACAGCGTTAAAATAAAAGCGGCCTGCCTTTGCATTCCTTTCGACATCCGGGAAAGTTTTGCGTGAGGGTCCAGCGCAAAATGTTCATAAAGCTGCCGGAACCGTGTTTCGTTCCATTGGCTGTACACCGCTTTGTAAAAGTTCGCCATATACTTTAAAGAAGTTTGGTGAAAAAAAGCCGGCTGGTCAGGAATAAATAATACTCGCTTTTTCACATCCGGGTTTTCAAAAATAGATACTCCTTCTATTTCCGCTTTTCCGCTGTCTGCTTTTAAAATGCCTGATACAAGTTTTAATAAAGTAGTTTTCCCGGCGCCGTTAGAGCCTAGAAGCCCGTAAATAGATCCTTTTTTCACATGGAGATCAACGTTTTTTACAGCTTCATGCCGGCCAAACTTTTTTAACACTCCTTTAGCCCTGATCATTGCTTTTCCCTCTTTCCGGTTCTTCGATTGTTTCAATTAACTTGATTACTTCATCTTTTGGCACGCCCAAATACAAAATTTCCCCGACAATCCGTTCAAGCTCTTTTTTCAGCATCTCCACCCGCTCCTTATTGATTGCGTTTTTAACCGGCGACACAAAACTTCCTTTGCCCGGAATCGAATAAATATAGCCTTCACGCTCTAGTTCCCTGTACGCTTTTTGAATCGTATTGGGATTAATGGTCAGCTGCTGCGCCAAAGATCTGACAGATGGCAGCTGTTCATCTTCTTTCATGACTTCACGAATGATCAGCTCTTTTAATTTTTCCGTTAACTGTTCGTAAATAGGCATGCGGCTTCTTGTATCAATTGTAAACATGGCGGTCCCCCTTTTTGCTATCCGTACTAACTGTATTAATATGAATAATACAGTCTTTTATGAAAAAAAGCAATATTTCCCAAAAATTTAATTTGATAAGCTAATTCCTCAAAAACAAACATTCCGGGTTTAAGTGAATTTCCCGGGACATAGGATATAAGGAAAGGCACGCAGCTTATCGTTTTAAAAAACCGAAAAAGGTAAATCACTTACTTTATCATTCTTTTTGCCTTCCAACTGTTGTAAGTTTTTTTCTCGTTTAGTAGTATAAATGTATTAAAAAGTGAGGAGAAAGAACTATGATAAAATGCAAAAATTGCGATCACAAAAATGAAACCAGCCAGCTTTTTTGTTCCCAATGCGGAGCAGAGCTGCCAAAGCAGGCTGCTCGAGCTGAGCAAAACAAAAAAACAAAAAAAACACCGGTATTGCTGGCTTTAGCCGCCGTTTTAGTTATTGCGCTGTTTACCGGCTACCAAATGCTTTCAAAAAAATACAGTGAAGAAGCCGTAAGCAGCCAATTTATTGATGCGCTCGCTGTAAAAAATAAAAGCGCGTTAAAAGAACTGATTGTGCCCGGCGATACACGCTTAAAAGTGAATGATGCTTCTCTTGATGCGTTGTTTGCACTGCTTGACCAAAATCCTTCCATGCTTTCTGACATTGAACAATCACTTTCTGAAGGATCATTGGCTTCCCCGCTTTTTTCTATTAAACCGGCAGGCAAAAAATTCGGCGTAATTAATCAATATGCTGTGGACACTCCTGGTAACTTTTTAAAGGTAGAAGCAACGGGCGAAAAAACAGTGGTAACGTTAAACGGCCAGGAAATCGGCGTGATTGAGCCTGCTGGCAGCACGCGCGAGTTTGGCCCTTATTTAGCAGGTTTATATACACTCAAAGGAGTCAGCACCATAGACAGCGGCAAAAAAGAAGATGTTGAAAAAATAGCTTTGGGCGCATCTGGAACAATGACTTCTCTTGCTCTTGATACAGGTGAAGCGAAAAAAGAAGAAAAGCAGGAAGAAAAAAAAGAAGTGGTTGTAGTGGAAAAAGAGCCTGCTGAAAAAACAGTCATTAAAGAAGTGATTCGTGAAGTGCCTGCATCGGGTACGAGCGGCGGCTATTATTTAATTGCACACAGTGATTATGCACCTTTAACTTATGACGATATTTCATGGATGTCCAAAAGCGATCTTCGCCTTGCACGAAATGAAATTTATGCGCGCCACGGGTACATTTTCGATTCAAATGATCTGCAAAATTACTTTAGCAGCCAATCCTGGTATTATCCGGATCCTTCGTACGATGGCAGCTTAACATCTGTTGAAAAAGCAAACGTGGAGTTTATTAAGTCCTATGAATAAACCGCTTGGCGCCTGGCTTCTCGTAAGCATTGCCTTTCTTGTTTCTTCTGTTCTTTTGTTTATCGATTCCCAGTCACCGCAAGGGATTTTAAATACTGTTCAAAAACCGGCAGAATCCCCGGCTGATTCTGCCCGGCAAACAATAAGCCCGGCCATACCGGACGAGCCCGAGCCAGCTGTGAAACCGCAGGAAAAAACAAAAGGAAACTCAGCTGCGACAACGGCCGCCGAACTTGTTCCGGCGGCTTCAGAACCAAAAACAGCGGCTCTTTCAAAAGAAAAACCTTTTCTTGTAGTGATTGATCCAGGACATCAAGCAAAAGCAAATCTTGAACAAGAGCTTATTGGCCCGGGCGCTTCAAAAACAAAATACAAAGTAACAGGCGGCACAACAGGGGTGGTAACCAAAAAGCCTGAATACGAGCTGAATCTTGAAGCTTCTTTTTTACTGGAAGCAGAACTGGAAAAACGGGGAATGAAAGTGATTCTGACACGCACAGTAAATGAAGTGGATTTAAGCAACAGGGAACGGGCGCAAATCGCCAATGAAAACCAGGCTGATTTATTTGTCCGCATCCATGCGGACGGATCTGAAAACTCTGCGACAAGCGGCTTTTCTGTTTTAGTGCCTGCTAAAGAAAACCCTTATACAGCGGCTGTTTTCCATGACAGTGAAGCAGCGGCAAAAAAAGTGATCGGCGCGGTTTCCCCACAGTTTCCGTTACATAAACCCGGTATTTTTTACAGAGAAGACATGACTGGATTTAACTGGTCAAAGGTTCCGGTGATTTTGCCGGAAATCGGTTTTATGACCAACCCCCGGGACGACCGGCAATTATCAGATCCTTCTTTTTTAAAAAAACTGATGGAAGCACTGGCAAACGGCATCGGGCAATTTGCACAAACAAAAAAAGAAGTGTCTCATTGAGACACTTCTTTTTTGTTTTAGTTGTTGGAACATTGTGAAACGGAGCTGCTTGTTTTCTTTATTGCCCGCTTGCTGCCGCAGGGGCCGTTTCTTCTAATGGAATAGAAATCAGCTGGTTTGACCCGGTTGCTTTTGGCATGACGCCATCCCACTTTTCAATCCACTTGTTTTGAATCACTTCAGGTGAAATGGATTCTTTAATGATTCGGTTATAATCTGCTATGCCTTGCGCTTCTATTTTCTTTTTCTGGGCTTCCGCTTCCGCAATTTTCAATTCAATTTGCTTTCGCTCAAGCTCCTGGGCCGCTTCTACCCGTTTGTCAATGGCTGCTTGAGTGGACTTATCCGGCTTTGGCACGCCAAGCGTTAAATTATCCACTACAAACCCGAGTTCTTTAATGTCATTCGAAAACAAGTTTTGGACGTTAACGGCAGCTTCCGATGACTTTTCGCCATATGTGTCAATAACCGAGTATTTTGCAATTCCTTTTCGCCCTGCATCCCATAACCGGGTGCGCAAATAAGAGTCTTCAATTTGCTCTACCTCAATCGGCCCAAATTTGTTAAACACGTCAACTACTTTATCAGGCTGAATGCTGTAGTTATAAGCAAAATCAACCGTCACGCTTTTTCCGTCTGACGTTGCTACCTGAATGTCTTTATAGTTTACCGTCTGCATGCGGACCGGATAAATGGTTACTTTGTCAAACAGGCCGACAAGGTGCCACCCCTGCCCCAATGTTTTTTCTTGCACGCCGCCGTTCGGGCTGTATACAACGCCCACATAGCCGTTCGGGATTTTTTCAATAAACATAGCCAAAAGAGCTAAACTTAAAATAAGTGCTGCTGCAACGAGCGAACCGCCCAAAACTTTTTTATTCATTTTTTTCTTATTCATGTTTACCAGGTTGTTCTCCATCGTCTTCCCCCTTTAATTTTTCTTTTGCTTTGCTTGCTGTTTCTCCAACTTTTTTAAAGGAGGGCGACAGCACAAGCCAGATACCGGCGCCAATAAGGAAAAGGACAATAATCGAACCGATAAATACCTTCATTGCTTTATCACCTCTTCGTTTAAATGTACGTTTGATTGTAAAGAAAGTTTCAAAGCTTTTTACAAACTTAATGTTTTTTTACATTTTTCTAACACATTTCTTTATTTTTCTTTACATTTTTTTCTTAAGATAGCAATTGGGAGTTTTACTAAATACATAAAAGGGTGGTCCGGTTATGTCTCAAGATTTAAATAGAAGAAAGTTTTTAACATACGTTGGCACAGGGGTTACAGCTCTTACTGTTGCTTCTGCCGGTTTAAGTTCATTTGCTCCAAAAGCACAGGCGAAAGGAACAAAAGCTGCTTCACATTTGTTTGGCATGAAGAAAAAAGTGTCGGGCGTAAAATTTACGCCAATTGAAGCATCCGGCAAAGACGAGCTTGTTTTGCCGCGCGGCTATAAATATGATGTTATTGCTGCTTACGGCGATGTGATTAATAAGTCAGGCGATACATTCGGCTACAACAACGATTTTACAGTTTATTTTCCAATTAACGGCTCTAATCAGCGCGGCCTTCTTTGGGTCAACCATGAATATATCAGTGAGCTCTGGGTAACAGGCGGCGGTCCGGGAAAAG
>JAPSKG010000158.1 GCA_031177795.1 Domibacillus sp. | reverse complement strand
AAGCTCCAATGCTTTTAAAGAGTTTTGTTACTCCCGCACCCATTGCAACAGTAACAATCCCATATTTTTCTTTTTGAGCTGATTTTTCAGCAGTTTCCGTAAAACCGCCCGTAATATTGCTGTGCTGCTCACGCATATTCTCAATTTTCATGTTAATTAAACTGCCGTATTTTTGCCCGATCGTCAGTACATTTCCAGGGTGCTCTGCATGAATGTGTACTTTTGCAATTTCGTCGTCAGCAACCACAAGCAGCGAGTCTCCATGCGCACTTAACTCATGACGAAATTCATCTTCTGAAAAAGGGTTTTCCACCAGTTTCTTTTGTTCAAATTTAACCATGAATTCTGTACAATAGCCAAATTCTATGTCTTCTGTGCTCATAAAACTTTGCACACTTTTATGATGTTCGGCACTAATTAAATCCGCTAGATCCTGGCGATCCGAAAGCGCTGCCGGCAGTGCTTCTCCCTTTAGTGAAGCAAGAAACCCTTCATATATGAGCAAAAGCCCCTGCGCACCGCTGTCAACCACACCAACTTCTTTTAAAACTGGCAGAAGATCAGGTGTCCTGTTCAAGGATGCCTGTCCTTCTTTTACAAGAGATTCCATTAAAGCGACAATATTTGTTTCCGTTTGTGCAGCAGTCACAGCTTTTTTAGCCGCATCTTTTGCAACAGTTAAAATTGTTCCTTCAACCGGCTTCATTACCGCTTTATAAGCTGTTTGCACGCCTGCTTCAAAAGCAGCCGCCAGTTCAATAGAAGTCACTTCTTGTTTTTCCGCTACAGCTTTTGAGAATCCGCGAAAAAGCTGTGATAAGATTACACCTGAATTACCTCGTGCTCCCATCAACAAACCTTTTGACAATGCCTCGGCCGTTTTGCCGAAATGAGATTGTTTTGCCGCTGTTGTTTCCTTTGCTCCAGATGTCATCGACAAGTTCATATTTGTCCCTGTATCGCCATCCGGAACTGGAAATACATTTAGCGCATCAACCATAGCAGCATTTATCGATAAATGCCGGGCGCCCGTTTCAACCATTTCAGCAAAGCGAATTCCGTCCAATGAAGTAATTGCCACAAATTTTCCTCCTCACACTACGGGTTGGTCACCCGCACACCCTGTACAAAAATATTAACAGAATCAACTGATAGTCCTACTGTTTGATTTAACGTATATTTAACTTTTGACTGTACGTTGCTGGCTACTTCGGAAACTTTTGTTCCATAGCTTACAATAATATACATGTCAATAAAGATTCGATCTTCTTCTTGACGGACAATTACTCCGCGAGTAAAATTTTCGCGACGCAAAATCTCAGCAATTCCGTCTTTTAATTGATTTTTCGAAGCCATCCCAACAATTCCATAGCAGTCTACTGCAGCTCCGCCCGCTATCATGGCAATCACTTCGTTTGAGATATCAATCTGGCCAAGTTCTGTTGTTAATTCAATCGTCACAAAAACGCCTCCCTTGCGAATCGAACTACTCTTATTTTACTATATTTAGCTAGACATTCACAACTGAACAAACAAAGGGCTCATGCTTATTCACTGTCAAGGTAATTTTCTTGAAAGACTTTCCTAAAGCAGTTGCATTCATAGAGTGATTATGATAAATTATTTAAGTGTCTTGCATATAAAAACGTAGACAATGATGATCCTGAATAGTAAGGAGTGAATAAAATGCCAAAAAAATGTGTTATCACTGGCCGTAAAGCAGTTACTGGAAACAATCGTTCACACGCGATGAATTCAAGCAAACGTACATGGGGCGCTAACCTGCAAAAAGTTCGCATCCTCGTTGACGGTAAACCGAAACGTGTTTGGGTTTCTGCCCGTGCACTTAAATCTGGAAAAGTTGAACGTGTATAATTTTCTTTTATAAAAAAATGCCCGTGCCGGATTGGCACAGGCATTTTTTTTATTTCCGTTTTTTCCCCGCTGACATTACCGCCCGAATCATCCCACCGACAAATTTTGGTAGCTTTATCGTATAAAATTTCAACGGCTATTCCCCCCGTCACGACTTCTTATTACCATTAATATGCCTGAACAAAATGAAAAGACCGCTTTTTTATCAATGATTTCGTTACTGACACATCTTGATGAGCCGCTTTGTAAAAGGTGGTCATAAAGAGGATATTTAAATCCCTTTAATGTTAGACCTATTACTTTTTCGCTCACAGCAAAAAAAGAGCAGTATGGCCATTTTTCATTTTTCATTATTTCAGTAGTTCCTGGTGTGTGGACAGAAATTTCGTTTTGATTGTCAACAATGTACACGGGTAATTTGTCTTTTGTAATTTCTTTTTTTGTTAAAAGCGTGACTGCACCAAAAAAATGATCGAGCCGCCCGCCTGTCACTCCATACATATAAATAGCCACCGGCTTTTGGCTTAATGCGTAATTTAAAGCAATTTCTAAATCGGTCTCATCTTTTTCAGCAGGAAACTGCACAAAATCAGGAATTGCAGAAGCAATTTTGTTCCATTCTTCCATTGAAACAGAATCAAAATCGCCAAAAGCTCTAGCGGGAACTATTCCTCTTTTCAATAGATAAAGCGCTCCCCGGTCCACCCCGATCCACTGCTCGTCCGCTTGTGAATTTGATGTAAAATCGGGCAATTCATGTTCAGGGCCGCCTGCTACAATATGAAAAATCATGCATTTTCTGCTGCCGTGCGAATCGCTTGAATGGCTTCACCACGATTTTTTTGATTGTAAATGGCAGAACCAGCTACAAAAACGGTTGCTCCGGCATTCGCACAAATCCCTACGGTTTCCGGTGTAATTCCGCCATCTACTTCAATCTCTACATTTACACCAGCCTCTAAAATCATTTCACGGACACGGCGAATTTTCGGTACAACAGAATGGATAAACGACTGCCCTCCGAACCCTGGATTTACAGTCATTAAAAGGACCATATCAATGTCGTTTATTACATATTCAAGGACATCTTCAGGAGTGGAAGGATTTAAAACAACTCCTGCTTTTACTCCAAATGACTTGATTATTTGAATGGTGCGGTGAAGATGCGGACATGCTTCTGCATGAACCGTTATAATGTCGGCTCCCGCTTTAGCAAACGCCTCAATATATTGATCCGGATTGCTGATCATTAAATGCACATCCAGCGGCAAAGCCGTCACCGGGCGGATTGCTTCAACAATAAGCGGGCCAATTGTTATATTTGGCACAAAATGGCCATCCATTACATCTACGTGAATATAGTCGGCGCCTCCTTTTTCTACGTTTTTCACTTCTTCGCCCAGCTGCGCAAAGTCAGCAGACAAAATCGAAGGGGCAATTTTTATCATTTTTTAGTACCTCGGCTTTCTCTCTTTAATTTCTTCAAAAAATTGCAAATAATGTTCGTATCGATAATTTGGAATTTCATTTTGCTGTACCGCTTCTTTTACCGCACATTTTGGTTCATTTACGTGAAGGCACCCTCGAAACTTACAAGAAGAGCTTATTTTCGTCATTTCTGGAAAACAAGCAGATAAATCTTCTAATTCTATGCCTTCAAAATCAAGTGAACTAAACCCGGGTGTATCCGCAACAAGACCGCCTGCTGCTGGGATAAGTTCAACATGGCGCGTTGTATGCTTTCCCCTGCCAAGAGAGTTGGAAATTTCATCTGTTTTTAATTCAAGATCCGGGCGGATAGCGTTGAGTAATGACGATTTTCCCACACCGGACTGGCCGGCAAAAACAGATGTTTTTTCTTTTAAATACTTTTTTAATTCAGCAAGGCCATCCAGCGTTTCTGATGAGGTTTCTACTACTGTATAACCGATTTTTCGATAATCTGAGATAAAGGAATTTAACTTATTTATATCTTCTGCCAGATCCATTTTTGTTAGGCAGATAATCGGCTCAATATATTTTGATTCAATCAAAACTAGAAATCGGTCGAGAAGCCCGGGGCTAAACGCCGGTTCCATTACTGAAAAAACAAGAACTGCTTGATCAATATTAGCTACTGGAGGCCTAACAAGATCGTTTTTCCGTTCTTCAATTGACAGGATATACCCTTCTTTATCATTATCAGCTTCGTACTCAACATAGTCGCCGACGAGCGGAGTAATATTTCGTTTCCGGAATACGCCCCGCCCTCTGCATTGAATAATTTCATCTTTGTCCAGGACGTAATAAAAGCCGCTTAACGCTTTAATAATTTTGCCTGCTGGCATGAAGCACCGCCTTATTCTGATTGATTTTCTTCGGGATAAGGAATTGTTTCATCCATAATAACCACCTGGTCACGAATAACTTTATATCCCGCATTTTTTCCTTTTTCAATAATAAGTACGAGTTTTCGTTCAGTATCTTCTGTAATCAAAAACTTTTCATATGGTTCTGTCATGCTATGATCTTTGTCTTCTACGTAAATTTGCACTTCCTGCGGTTCACCTTCTACCTCAGCTTCGTATGGAATAACAATAGTGGAAGAAACTTTTGCCGGAGGAATTTCTTCAGGTCCCTTTGATATGGTTACTTCAACTGTGCTTCCTGAGGCAATTTCACTGCCTGCCTGAGGCGCCTGGTCGATTACCTGCCCTGCCGCTACATTATCTGAAAATTCTTCTCGTGCAATGTTAATAATAACACCATTGGAATCTGCGTAATCTTTCAGGCTTTTTTCCGTGTAACCCGATAAATCAGTTAAGATAACGTTGGCAAGGCCGGCGCTCACGGTTAGCTCAACAGTTGTTTCTTCTGGTATCGCTTGTTCACCAGCTTCAGGGCTTTGCTCTAAAACGGTTCCCTGTTCGCTTTTGTCGTAAACCGTTTCAATATCAATGTTACGGAAGCCTGCTTCTTCCAGCAATTCACGTGTTTCTTCTAAGGTTTTTCCTGAGTAATCTTCCATTCGCTTGCTTTCTTTTCCGGCCGAAATAAACAAATCTACTTCAGTGCCTTTTTTAATGGTTTCTCCTGCTTCGGGAGCAGTTCTAATTACTTTGCCTTCTTCTATGTCTCCGTTATGTTCTTTTTCCGAGCCGCCTACAACAAGGCCAGAATTAATTAATTTTGATGCAGCAGCTTCAGGGCTGTTTCCATTTGTATCCGGTACTTCAACCAATTTTTGTGTTGTTATAAGCCATACAACCACCCCTGCTATACTTGCCAGCAAAAGAAGGATAAAAATCCAGGCCCATTTTTTGTTTTTCTTTTTTGCAGGAACTGCAGGCTCTTTTTTTTCTGCTGCCGCAGCTCCGGGAGCTTGAATGCGTTCTAGCGGCCTTGATGTAATAACGGGTATAGCTTTTGTTGCTTCATCATCTTCTTGAATCGTAAACTTTTTTTCGTTTACTCGATATTCCTCAAGAGCAGTTGCCAAGTCATGTTCCATTTCTTCAGCACTTGTATAGCGGTGGAACGGGTCTTTTG